>CANJEF010000107.1 GCA_947472965.1 Sphingobacteriales bacterium | reverse complement strand
TATTTCCGCTACGGATATTAGGCAAGTACCCATTGCCTGCCCATGCCGTGTTGTAATTATAGTTGTTGCTTGAATGCCAGTCCAAACCAGAGGGAGTTCCATGAAAATATTCCGCTCGGATGGAAAGAAGATACCCAAGGGATTTCCTCAAATGAACTCCAAAACCTACTGCAGGATAATTTGCAGAAACATCACCCATGATGGAAGGAGCTCCTACCTTAACCCCCAATTCCCATTGGCTCCTGGGCTTTGCAGGAAAGCTGTACATATTGTTCAAAAACTCACTATGTTGAACCATTCGTGAAACGGGGATTAGGGATGAATCCCTCCATTCTGGAATGGATACCTGCGATTTTGCGATTAAGGACACAAAAAACAGAAGTCCAATTGTGGAAAACTTTTTAAAGTGCATATGGGAAGGTTTAGGTTTTAGGCTGTTTTCAATGTAAATACGTAGGTCAAAGCTAGCCATATCATGTTAATAGTCAAACTAATTACAGTCTTTTTCTATACCCTTTTAGGGTTATTTAACATTTCCTGAAAGCGGAAAAGCACCGATTATGGAATAAAAAAACCACAAGGCAGCTAAGCACCCAAATTATTCTTAAGTTCGCAGACGGCACAAATGAAATCGAGTTCAACTATAATTAGCCAGGAGATAAAGGAATACGAGAGGCTCTTCCAAGAGGCCGTAAAAAGTGATGTGCCGTTACTGGATAGGATCACGAAGTACATCGTAAAAACAAAAGGCAAGCAGCTGAGGCCCATGTTTGTATTGCTCTCTGCAAAATTATGCGGCACGATCAATGCCTCAACATACCGGGCTGCCTCGCTAGTAGAACTTCTGCATACGGCAACATTGGTTCATGATGATGTTGTTGATGAAGCTGCAGAAAGACGTGGTTTTTTTTCCACGTATGCACTTTGGAAAAACAAGGCTTCGGTATTGGTAGGTGACTATTTGTTGGCAAAAGGACTGTTGCTTTCCCTGGAAAACGACGATTTCAAAATCCTACAAATACTAGCTGAAGCTGTAAAAAAAATGAGCGAAGGCGAATTGCTGCAATTGGAAAAATCCAGGCTTTTGAACATCAAGGAAGAAGATTATTTTACCATTATAAGAAATAAAACTGCTTCTCTCCTAGCCTCCGCCTGCGCTGCAGGTGCTTTCTCTGCGACTGGAAATCTAGACCTGGCAGAAAAAATGAGACAGTTTGGAGAGTATACTGGCATTGCATTTCAAATTAAAGACGATTTGTTCGACTATGGCTCTGAAAATGTAGGAAAGCCGACAGGCAATGATATCAAGGAAAAAAAATTGACCCTTCCACTTATATATACGTTGGAAAATACCGTTCCATCAACCAGAAGGGTCATTATCAACATCATCAAAAATAAAAACAAATCAAGAAACGAGATTGAGAAGGTCATTGAAATTGTCAAGGAAACGGGTGGCATATTTTATGCCAATGAGAAAATGATTGAATACAAAGACAAGGCAGAAAAAATACTGCTTGACTTTCCTGAATCCGATTCACGCTCTGCCCTGATGGAAATGTTGCATTTTACAACTGAGCGAAAAAATTAAATAATGCCTATCAAAGATAAAAAATGGACGCTTAAACCCAACCCAGGATTGCACGAAAAGCAATTAAAAGAACAGCTTAATATACATCCTGTTTTATGCAAATTATTAAGCCAACGGGGTGTATCAAATTATGAAGAGGCCAAATTATACTTCAGGCCGGATATAGGTGCGATGCATTCGCCTTGGCTCCTGAAGGGCATGGAACTTGCAGTTGGAAGGATACTAGACGCCATCAAAAAAAATGAAAAAATCATTGTATATGGCGACTATGACGTTGATGGAACAACTTCCGTTGCAATTGTCTACGACTTCCTCAGTAAGATATATAAAAAAGAAAATCTGGAGTATTATATTCCAGACAGATACAAAGAGGGATATGGTCTTTCAAAAGCCGGAATTGATTATGCCATTGAAAATAAATTTACCCTTCTAATAACACTTGACTGTGGAATCAAATCAACAGATCTCATAAAAGAAGCCCTTGAAAGAGGAACAGAAACAATTGTATGCGATCATCATCTTCCTGACAATTCCATTCCGCCTGCCTTTGCTATTTTGAATGCAAAGCAGCCAGATTGCACCTACCCATACAAGGATTTATGTGCATGCGGAGTTGGTTTCAAACTCATACATGCCATCGCGCTAAAAATGGAATTGGAGCAGAACACCTATTTGAAATACCTTGAATTCGTTGCCATTGCAATTGCAGCAGACATTGTTCCAATTACAGGAGAGAATAGGCTTTTGGCCTTTCATGGTTTGAAACAACTGAACAGCAATCCTTGTATTGGAATAAAATCGCTTATTGAGGTTAGTGGTTTGAAGGGCCCTGTCAACATAACCAATTTGGGTTTTCTTATTGGCCCAAGAATCAATGCAGCCGGAAGGATGGATGACGCAAAAAAAGCCGTATCACTTTTTCTTGAAAACGATCATGAAAAAGCCAGGCACTTTGCATCTCTTCTACAAGAAGACAATCGCACAAGAAAGGAGACGGACATATTCATAACCGATGATGCGATTAAACAAATCGAGAATAACCTTGAAGAAGAAAAGAAGCGAAGTGTGGTGGTTTATTCCCCAGAATGGCATAAGGGGGTAATTGGAATTGTGGCAAGTAGGCTGATTGAACGGTTTTTCAAACCCACCATTGTTCTAACCAAAAGCGGAGACATCATAGCCGGAAGTGCGCGCAGTATTCCCGGATTCAACATTCACGATGGACTGACAAAATGCAAAGATTTATTACTGGGATTTGGTGGGCACTATTTTGCAGCCGGCATGACACTCCTTCCAGAAAATATTGATTTGTTTAAAGCAAGGTTTGAAGAAATTGTTGCCTCAAGCTTGCGCGATGAAGATTATATCCCTTCTGTTGAAATAGATGCGGAGGTTAGTTTAAGTGATTTGACAGGTTCATTTTATAATATCTTACTTCAAATGGAACCATTTGGTCCAGAAAACCAACGACCTGTTTTTCGGATACGAAACGTAATTGATAAGGGTACAAAAATAGTGAAGGATGCACATGTTCGTTTTCAGGTGGAACAACAAGGCATTGTTTTTTCTGGCATATGCTTTAATCAAGCGGAAAAATTCAAGGGACTGGTTTTGAGCCAGCCCCTTGATTTGGTTTTCACATTGGATGAAAATGTGTTTAACGGAAATGTAACCCTGCAACTCAAAGTGATTGACTTTGCAGCTTCATCAGAAAAAAAATAATTTATCAAGTCATTGAATCAACGCTGACCCATCAATCCTACACTGCGGTGTATGAACGCAGTAAGCTCATTTCCCTTGAGCATTCCTTGTGATAGCAATGCGAGGTCAGCCAAGTTTCTGGTAATTTTCTGTTGCTCCTCTTCGTTGGTTCCCTGTAAAATAGTTTGGTAAATTGAATGATTGCCATTGATGGTTAGTAAGACTTCGTCTGGCATGTTGGCATAAAAGCTACCCATGGGTCCGCTTGAAGCAGCCATATCTTTCATCCTCCGCATAAACTCAGGTCTTGTTGCCAAAACAGGTGGTGCATCAGCACTTAACCCTTTTACTTCAACACTAATATTAAGTTGTGGCACATTAAATTCGAATAGAGTTTTTATTTTTTCTTCCTCTTTAGAAGAGAGAATGGATTTGGCGTCTTCCTGCTTGTCTATGAGGTTATCTGTAATATCGGCATCCACTCGGGTGAATTGTACATTATCCCATTTAGATTCAATTTGGCCTATGAAGGATGCATCAACAAGTGTTTCCATCTTCACAACCTTATACCCCTTACTTACAGCTGCTTTCACAAAGCTATCCTGCTGAACAGGGTCAGTTGTGTAAAGTATAACCAGTTTGCCGTCCTTGTTTTTCTGATTTGCTTCAGCAGCAGCACGGTATTCATCAAGTGTGTAAAATATATTTTCGGATGCATCTTGCATGAGGTGGAACTTATCCGCTTTTTCCCGAAATTTTTCGTCGGTAATCATTCCGTATTTTACAAAAAGTCCAAGGCTATCCCATTTTTCTTCAAACTCCTTGCGGTCGTTTCGGAAAATTTCATCCAATTTATCAGCCACTTTTTTTGTAATGTGGTTGTTTATTTTTTTTACGTTGGGATCTCCCTGTAAATAGCTTCTGCTAACATTTAAGGGAATATCGGGGGAATCAATGACACCTTGAAGTAACATCAAGAATTCAGGAACGATGTCTTTCACTTCATCCGTTACAAAAACCTGGTTGGAGTAAAGTTGAATTTTATCTTTTTGAATTTCATAAGATTGCTTGATTTTAGGGAAGTAAAGAATTCCCGTGAGTGTGAAAGGAAAATCAACATTTAAGTGTATCCAAAAAAGTGGGGTTTCATTGAATGGATAAAGTGACTTGTAAAAATCTTCATAGTCTTTTGGCGTAAGCTCAGCAGGCTTTTTAACCCATGCAGGATCCGTTGTATTGACTTGCTTATCCTCAAAAAAGATAGGAACAGGCAGGAACTTGCAGAATTTATCAAGTATGGTCTGGATTCTGTGGGAATCCAAAAAATCTTCACTTTCTGTATTGATGAAAAGGGTGATGGAAGTACCGCGATCTTCCTTGGCCTTGGGTTGTAAGGTGAATTCAGGGCTGCCATCGCATTCCCAAATAACAGATTCACTGTTTTCCTTATAAGAGAGGGTATGCAACGCAACTTTTTCACTTACCATGAACCCACTATAAAAACCCAAACCGAAATGTCCAATTATATTGGCTTCATTTTGTCCCTTGTATTTTTGCAAGAACTCTTCTGCACTTGAAAATGCAACTTGGTTGATGTATTTATCAACCTCCTCTGCCGTCATGCCAATACCCCTATCAGATATTGTCAGTGTTTTGGCTTCTTTGTCCAATACTACATCGATTCTCAATTCACCAAGTTCTCCTTTAGCTTCACCTGAGGAAGCGTATGTTTTGAGTTTTTGGGTGGCATCTACGGCATTTGCTATCAATTCACGCAAAAATATATCGTGGTCGCTGTAAAGAAACTTCTTGATGATTGGAAAGATATTTTCCGTTTGTACCCGAATTTGGCCTTTTTGCATAGTTGTTTTTCAAACAATTGGACAAAATAGATGCCATTTTATGATTGCTGACAGGTTGACACAGCAGAAATTCTGGTTTTTAGGGAGGTAAAGTCAAAATACTGAAGGATATTTAAGCTCAGGTGAGCATAAATCACTACATTTGCAGCCCATTATCAAATCAAAAAAATACAGGGTTTATGCAAAATTATGAATTGATGGTGATTTTTACCCCTGTTCTGAGTGAAGAGGAATTTAAGGCAGCTCAGAAGAAATTTGTCGATTTCATCAAATTAAACAAAGGTGAAATTGTACACAGCAACC
>CANJEF010000106.1 GCA_947472965.1 Sphingobacteriales bacterium | reverse complement strand
TTCATTACAACCAATCCACCTGAAAGACTAATCATTATAAGAGCCACCATAAGAGGTGCTAAATATTTTTTGGGACGTAGTGTCTTGTCTATTTTATCCCAAACATGATCACTAGGATACACCAGGTATTGGTCTGCATTATCCTTTAAGAATGATTCGAAATTATATGGTGAATATTTTTTCATTTTATTTACTCAGCATCAAATTGTACCTATTTTATTTTTAGCTGGGGTAAGCCAGTTTTTTATGGTTAGGGGTTCTGATAATATGTTTTTCTTTAGTAGAATACTTTCTAGCAGATTTTTTGCCCGTGTGAATTGTGAGCGGCTTGTACTTTCCTCAATATCTAGCATTTCGCCAATTTCCCTGTGCGAATAGCCTTCTATTGCATATAAATTTAACACCGTGCGATAACCTATTGGTAAAGCCCTGATGCATTCAACTACTTGTTTGGCTTGGATGGTTGCGGGAATATAATCTTCACTTATGCCAATTCCTTCAGCATGTAAAAGATCAATGTTTTCATTGAATCGCTTGTTTTTTTTGAGATGATTGATGCTGGTATGTACCATGATTCTTAGAATCCAACCTTCGAGTGATCCACGTGCTTCAAATTGGTGAATTTGTGTAAAGACCTTGATAAAACCTTCTTGTAGCATGTCTTCAGCATCTTCCCGGGTTTTGGCATAGCGGTAGCAAACTGACAACATTTTTGGACTGTACTTATGGTAAAGTTCTTGTTGAGCAGTGGCATCATTTTGCTTACACCCTTCTAGAAGTATTTCTTCTACCATGAATCAATGATTGTTGCTATATGGAAGTTAGTAATTTTTTTGAAACTCTATTCTTGTTCCCAAAATCTTTTTAAAAAGATCGAGGTTTCTACAAATTAGCACTTATTGTTAGCACAAAATTTCTCCCGGGGGCTGAAAATCCTGATGCAAAATACCTGTAATTCAAATCGAATATGTTTTCCACCGCAGCCTGCCCCCGTATAAACTTGTTTAGTTTAAGGCTTGTTTTAAAGTTGAGCGTTTGCCAAGAAGGGGATCCCAAACTTGTTGCATATTGTGCATTATCTTCTCCATCTGCATTGTAGCGGTCGAGCTTTTTCCACCCATTAAAAAGCAGGAAAAATTCCATGTCAATTTTTTCTTTTTTATATATAACACTTACTTTACCGAATGTAGGGGGTATATGGTCTAATGGCTTTGAGTTCACTTTCGACTTTATAATAGCATAACCTCCGTTTGGCTGCAATTGGTATATCGATGAACTTTTAATCGGATCAGTCCTAAAGCGACCTTTTGTATAATTAATGGTTCCTGAGAAAAACCAATTTTTACCATGCTTTGCTGTAACCATCAAATTGCCCCCATAGACGTATGCACGATTTACGTTTTGGCTTGCAAGCACCTGTGAGTTGATATTATTGTATATGATTGAATCCTGTCCATTTAGCTGGTATGGTGATTTTATAATGGCATTTGTAAAATCTGTATAGTAAGCGCTTGCCTCTAACTGTAGAGTTTTAAATAGCGACTGATTTATTCCCAATTCAACGGTACTTGTGAATTCCGGCTTAAGGTTCGAATTGGGTATTACAACCTGCTTTAAGGATGTGCTTGATTCAAATACTTTGCTTAGGTCATCAATATTTGGAGCCCTGAACCCTGACGCATAACCAATGTTGATTCTTGTTGTTTTCCATGGTGTGTATGCAAACCCAATATTTCCCGTTAGTGAGCTGTTTTTTTGCCGTACATTGGTTACTGGAAGCAAAAAGAAGGAATTGTCTTTTATATTGGAGTTTAAATCGGTGAATTGAAATCGAAGCCCCTCATTTAAAATCAATTTTTCATTATTGAATTTATGGATGTGTTGCAAATAGACAGCGAAATTATTAAGGGTGTTTTTTCCATCGGGGTATCTTGTATCTAATTTTGAAGTTGAACCTGTTATCAGATTGCTTCTTGATGCAGTGGACTTGAGGTTATTTGTCTGAATGTCAATTCCAGCAGTGACTTCATCACGAATCATTTTTCTTCTCGCATCCAATGTCAATCCACCAACACCAAGATTCTCAATTCTTTTGTCAAATTGATCATATTTTTTGTACTCCCTGGTTATCCTGCTCTCCTCGATTAATTGATAACTTAGTGTTCCATTGTATTCGCTGAAAAACCCTGCTTGATTTTTTAAGTTCAAATTGTACGCAAAAAGATTTCTATTTTGAGGCCCATAGTACCACGATGCAAATCTTAAAATAGCATTTTTGATGTCTTGCAAACGGTCATATCTGGGTATATTGGAAGATGCTGACGACTGGATATTGAGGGTGTGAGCGGTTTTTTCATTTGGTTTGTATAATATCTTTTGAAAAAGATCAACTTGTGTATATCCAGAAAATTTTTGAACACGTTCATTGCTGTTTTTTAAAACAGTATCAATCGAATAAGACCTGCCAAATGGTTCTATATAGTACGGTCTTGTTCCAAATCTTTCAAATCCTTTTTTATCTTTGTTGCCCATTTTTGTATCACCAAATTCACTTACTGTAATACTGGAAAGCAAGGCGATTTTTTTCCATCCAATATTCATGTCTGCATGGATGGTTTTTTCATTGTTCGCGGAAGAATATCTTGTAAATGCAGCCAGCTTTGTGTTTATTTTTTTTGTTTCGTTTGTCAATACTGGTTGTCTCGTGATCATGTGAATTGCCCCTCCAAGAGCATCACTTCCAAATAAGGTAGAAGCAGGTCCAAGCATCACCTCAACACTTCCTAAGATATTTTGGTCCACCGTTATGGCATTTTGTAGGTGACCAGACCTGTATATGGCATTGTTCATTCTGATGCCATCAACAACCAACAGGATTCTGCTGGCTTCAAACCCCCGGATGATAGGACTACTTCCTCCTTGTTGGCTTTTTTGGACGAACAAGTTTCCAGTATTCAACAATAAGTCTCCAATATTTTGGGTATTCGCATTTCTAATTTGGGTAGCTGAAATATTATAAATTTTTTGAACAATGTTTCTTTTCTTTTCAGCGAACTTACTTCCAGATACAATTATTTCATCCAGGTCTTTGGGAAGTGATGCAGTATCTATTTTTTCTTGTGCAGACAACTTAATTACGATGCACAGCTGTAGTAACAGCGATGCTGCCAATCTCATTTTCATGATATGTTTTTGTTGTTTAAATAGCATAAAACGAGGGAGGTCTTTCAACAACAAAAGTATTCATTATGGGGCGGAAAAACCATATTCGAAATGATTGCGTTATACTTGTTTTCAATGAATTCAAAATACAAGTTAGTTTCAATGTGGCGATAAATCTTCCATTGATCAAGTTCAATTTTAATAAATAGTTTTTTTGCCTGAATTGAAAAACACTATTAATATTATTGTTGTTTTGATTTTCAGATAGTGATGAATTCAAATTTTTTTCAATTGCCTTCTCTTTTTTATGAAATAATCCGTGGAATTCTATTTTGTCTGATTCTTGAACGGCATATTTTACATCGAAATCGTCAGTTCCAATCTTCAATTCCTTGTCTTGTTTTTTCCTATTTATTTCCGATGGGCAAAGTAAAACCACTTCTAGATTTTCAATTTCCATTCGTTCAAATATTTCACACACTACCCAGGAAGTATAAAGAAGTCGTGATAGGCTTGTTAACATTGTTAAAACCTATGCGAATAATAGTAAGCTGCTAATATGCACTTGGTATTTTGCATTATTTGATCAACACGTTGCCTGTCATTTCAATTGGTATTGGAAGGTTCATAAAATGAAGAATGGTTGGAGCAATATCTCCCAGTTTTCCGGCTTGTATACTTCCTCTCCAGGCATTGTCGATAATAAACAATGGAACAAGATTGAGAGAATGAGCGGTATTTGGGCTTCCATCCTCGTTTTTCATATAATCTGCATTTCCATGATCTGCAGTGAGAAATATGGTATAGCCATTTTCGAGACCAGCTTCAACAACGTCTTTCACACAAGTATCAACTGTTTCCAGAGCTTTGATAACAGCAGGCCATACACCCGTATGACCAACCATGTCGGCATTGGCGTAGTTAAGGCAAATGAAATCAGCCGTTTTATTTTTTATTTCAGGTAGAATCTTATCAGTTAATTCATATGCACTCATTTCTGGTTGAAGATCATAGGTTGCCACTTTGGGTGATGCAGCCATAATTCTTGATTCACCTTGGAAAGGGATTTCCCTTCCTCCATTAAAGAAGAAGGTTACATGTGGATATTTTTCTGTTTCTGCGATTCGAATTTGTTTTTTGCTGTTTTTCTCCAAAACTTCGCCAAGTGTATTCGTCAGGTTATCATTTCGAAATACCACATGAACATCTTTATACGTACTGTCATATTCTGTCATGGTAGTATAATCAAGTTGAAGCTTATGCATTCCAAATTCAGGGAAATCCTGTTGGGTCAATACTTCCGTTATTTCCCTGCACCTGTCGGTCCTGAAATTGAAACAAATGACTGTATCCCCATTTTCAATTTTCGCAAGTGGCTCATTTGATTCATTGGTAATGACAATAGGCTTGATGAATTCATCTGTTATGGCACTTGTATAACATCCACTAATGGATGTGACAGCATCTTTTGATTTTTCTCCAATCCCGTTAACAAGTGCATCATAAGCGAGCTTAACCCGTTCCCATCTTTTATCGCGGTCCATTGCATAATACCGTCCTGTGATCGTAGCAATTTTTCCTACAGATGATTTCAGGTGTTTTTCAAGTTCACCAATAAATGTTATTCCGCTTTTCGGATCAGTATCCCGTCCATCTGTGAATGCATGAATGAAAACATCGTCAAGGTTTTCATTTTTACAAATATCTGTTAATGCCTTGAGGTGATTTGTATGTGAATGAACTCCACCATCACTTACCAATCCGATAAGGTGTAATTTTTTATTATTCTTTTTCGCGTAGCGAATGGCATTGAGAATGGCATGATTTTGCTGAAATGAGTTATCTCTGATGGCCACATTGATTCTTTGCAATTCTTGGTAAACAATTCTGCCAGCACCCAAATTCAGGTGTCCTACTTCGCTATTGCCCATTTGTCCATCTGGTAGGCCAACCAATTCACCACAAGTTGTGAGGGTTGTATGGGGATAGTTCTCATACAAGGAGGTTACAAAAGGAACATTGGCATGTTGAATGGCATCACTTTCTGGCACTTTGCCCAAGCCCCAACCATCCATGATTATGAGTATGCATTTCTTGTTTTCCATTATCCAAAATTACTTTATTTAAATTAAAAATTAAGCAAGGGTATATCATGATCTAACCCCAAAAAATCCCAGGATATTAATAAAAAAATGAATCTTTGTGTTTTATGAGATTTTTTAATGCAGCTCTTGGTAATGCTTGATTTTTTCATATTCTTTCAGATAATATTGAGACGATGAAAAGAAAGCTAGGGGAATCACCTATC
>CANJEF010000105.1 GCA_947472965.1 Sphingobacteriales bacterium | reverse complement strand
GATGGATTGGTATACGTTACAAAAAATGGCGGCAAAGAATGGACAAACATCACACCCAAGGATCTTGGGGAGGCATTAATCAATGCCATTGAGGTTTCGCCACACAATTCAGCCGTGGTTTATATCGCAGCCAATAAATATAAGTTCAACGATTTTACTCCCTTTATTTATAAGTCAAGTGACTATGGTAAAACATGGACTAAAATTGTTAATGGAATTCCTTACGGTGCCTTCACAAAGGTGGTAAGAGAAGATGAACAGCGAAAAGGTTTGCTGTATGCTGGGACGGAAACAGGATTGTATATTTCTTATGATGATGGGGCTAATTGGAAAAACCTGCAATTGAACTTGCCAGTTGTTCCTTTAACTGATCTTAGGTTGCATAAAGGCAACTTGATTGCAGCAACGCAAGGAAGGGCTTTTTGGGTGTTGGATGACCTTCAGCCAATTAGAAACTATAATCCTGATCAGGCTTCTGGCAATAGTATAATTCCTGTTGTCAATTCATACCGCGTTTCTGGATACAGTATGTTTGATGCTAATAACATTACTGAAATATCAAATCCAATAACAACTGCTGCAAACCCTTCTACAGGGGCTGTTATTTATTATCACCTGAATGACCAGGCTGACTCTATCAAATCCTTGAAGCTTTTAATAAAAAATTCTTCAGGTGAAGTGATTCGCAGCTTCAGCAACAAGGCTCCAGAGAAAAAGACAAGTAACAACAGTATCCAGAATGAGCCAACTCTTACCGTCAAGAAAGGATTAAATCGGTTTGCTTGGGATCTTCGCAGAATGGACATGCCAACCATTGACAATGTATACATTGAGGGAAACTATAATGGTGGAAAAATTGTGCCAGGAAACTACACAATTGTGATGGATATCGATGGTAAACCGCAATCAGTTCCATTTGTATTGAATGCAGATCCAAGGCTTAAGTATACTTCAGCCGATTACTCAAAGCAAGACGAGTTGCTTCAAAAGTTGGAGAAAGATGTTACCGATATTCATGTTGCAGTAGTACGGATGCGGAATCTCGCTAAGCAAATACAGAGTTTAGTTAGTTTAGTTGAAGCTGATCAGTCTAAAGGCGAGTTGGTGAAAAAAGCAAAATCAATTATTGATAAGCTAGGTAAATGGGAGGAGCAGTTGATTCAGCCCAAGAGCCAGTCTTATGATGATGTTATTAATTTTGTAAACAAACTCAGTGCTAATTTTATTTTTGTGCATGGGGAAGCGAGCAATACAATTCCATATGTAACAGATGGTCAGGTGGCGCGTTACACAGAGTTACACCAGGAATGGGTAAAATATTGGAATGAGATGGAAACATTAATGAAAACAGATGTTGCCGGATTGAATGAGCTGGTAAAAACGTTGAAGGTTGATCATGTGATGTTGCCTGAGTAACAAATACATCTTGTTTTTAAAATAAAAGAGCGGGGTATGCAATTGCATACCCCGCTCTTTTTAAATTCAATTATCTGGACTTATATTTCCAGCCCCGCAAGAGACAAACTCATTTTTTTTAATTCCTGCAGTTCCATGTCTTCAACTATACAGTCTGGCATAAGCACCATCGAAGTTCCATTGGTCTTCCACCAATCTTGATAGATCAATGAATTGTATGGAATTGTTCCAATCAAGTAACTTCTTTCATTCCCGGAGTGCCATTCCTCAATAGTAGAGAAGTCCTCTTTTGGGATGTCTGCAAAGTCTTTAAAGCTTACATAGACCCTAAGATTGTAATCATTGCAGATTGATGCAGGCGCATGCTGATTCATCTTTTTGTATTCATACTTATACCCATAGCGAAGCGCTGCTATATCACTCAATACAGCAGAGGCAGTAGGAAAACTACCTGCACCTTTTCCGTAGAAAAACTGTTTGTCTGAAAAGCCACTTTCAATCACCACTCCATTGTATTCGTTTTTCACATAATAAAGCTGATCATCGTGCTCAATAAATTGCGGCAAGAGAAATGTGGCCACTTTCCCATTCTTGAGTTTTTTTGCCTGTGCAACAAGCTTGATGGATTGGTTGCGTGACAATGCAAAATTTGCATCTTCCTTGTTGATATTGGTGATACCATTGAAAAGCAGTTTTTCAATCGTAGTGCTGATGCCGTAACTATGTGTTAGCAGTAATACCCATTTATTGGCTGCATCAAATCCTTCAATATCAAGTTTGGGGTCTGATTCTGCAAAGCCAAGTTGTTGTGCCAAGAGCAAGGCTTCTTTAAAGCCAAGGCCTTCATCAAACATTTTCGTAAGAATAAAATTGGTTGATCCGTTCACAATTGCCTTGATTGCATGCAACAAATCATTGTCATAATATTCTTCGAGGTTTCTTATTACAGGAATAGAGGCGCAGCATGATGCCTCATAGAGCAAGGACCTTCCTGTTTGATTTTGAAGCTCAATTAACTCAGGTAAATTTTCTGAAAGCATTTTTTTGCTGGCACTCACCACATCCTTTCCGTTCTTTAAAGCAGTGGTTACAATTTCATATCCAACTTGGCTATCATTGATAACCTCAACTACCACATTGATTTCGGGGTCATTTAAGATATCGTCCATGTTAGATGTAAAAAGTTCAAACGGTGCATTCCTCTTCTTGTTTGTATTTTTGATACAAACTTTTTTAATAGTAGCCTTGAGTGAAGGGGTTTGTTGCAAAACTTTATACAATCCTTCTCCAACTACTCCAAATCCGAATAATCCAATTACCAGGTTTTTTTCTGATCCCATCTTGGTATGATTTAAGTTGTTAATTTTTTCAATAGTGATGTTATGGTTTCATCTTCCAACAAGAATCCATCATGTCCGAACATGGAATCGATAATTTCAATTGTTGAATACTTGAGATGGCTGGCTATGAATCGTTGTTCTTCAATTGGAAAAAGCAGATCAGAAGAGATTCCTATTACCATCGCCTTTGATTGAATATTTCCCAGCAATTCCGATGCGTCGATATTGCCCCTGCCGAGGTGATGGGCATCCATGCTCTTGGTAAGTATATAATAACTATATGCATTAAACCGCTTAGCTAATTTTTCACCTTGATATCGTTGATATGATTCGCTCTTATAATTTTCAAAGTCCTCTTTTTCATCTTGTTGAGTGCTTCCATAGGTTTCATAATGTCGGTAGCTAATGAGTGCAATAGACCTTGCTACTTTCAAGCCCTCCTTTCCTGCATTCTGACCATCTTGGTTCCATGTTGGGTCTGTTTCAATGCACATCCTTTGTGAGGCATTGAAGGCCTTTCCCCATGGGGAATGGAATGCATTGGTTGCAATAGGAACGATGTATTCAAAAAGTGAGGGCTCCAGGCAGGCCCATGCCAAGAGTTGTTGCCCTCCCATCGAGCCTCCAATGCCTATGTAAATTCTTTCAATGCCAAGATCTTTTCTTAGTAGTTGAAATGACCTTGCCATGTCAACCGATGTGAAAAAGGGAAAAGTTTTGTAAAATGGTTTTCCGGTTTCAGGATTGATATCCAACGGACCGGTGCTGCCATAACAACTTCCTGGCATGTTCACACAAATGATAAAAAATCGCGTAGGATCAAAGAATTTTCCTTCTCCAACCATTCCCGGCCACCATTCAGCCGGATTGCTATTGGCGGTCATGGCCTGAAAAATCCAAACAACATTATCCTTGTTTGCAGAGAGCTCACCAATTGAAGTATATGATAAATGCAAACCGTGGATCTGTCTTCCAGATTCCAATTGGAATGCTCCATCAACTTGATATGTATTTGTTACTGAGTTCATTTTTCTTCACTTCCGTATAATCAAAAAGCCCACCTGAAGTCAGATGAGCTTACACTGTGATTTACAAAGAGAATCAAGCGAAGAATCTGACTTATCTGTCCCGAAAAATATAAATCCGGGCTGGATTTGACACCTTATTACCAATGCTGGTAACAGGTTGTCAAGGCTTCACAGGGCCAATTCCCTCTGCCTTTCTAGATAAGATTACGAAAGAACTGCCGCAAAATTAAGAAAATATTTCAAATCTTCAAATGAATCATGCTTTAAATCAATTAGTTGAACCGAATCGGTGTTTGATGGTTAAATTTGCAAGGGTATTCCAAAAGATATACCGTTATTCAAGGGTTATGAAGGGAACTAATAAACAGGTAGACAATGAAATGATTGAGGTGATTGGAGCCAAAGCCCATAACCTAAAAAATATTGACATCAGTATTCCCAAGAATAAATTGGTGGTCATAACCGGAATAAGTGGGAGTGGAAAATCTTCTCTTGCATTTGATACAATTTATGCTGAAGGACACCGAAGGTATATGGAAACCTTCGGAACTTATGCGCGGCAATTCATGGGGGAGATGGAAAGGCCAGACGTTGATAAGATAACTGGCCTCTCTCCAGTTATATCAATTGAACAAAAGACCACCAATCGAAATCCACGTTCAACAGTTGGAACTGTTACTGAAGTGTATGATTTTTTACGCTTGCTTTTTGCGAGGGCCGGAGATGCCTACTCCAGAAATACAGGAAAAAAAATGGTCAAGTTCACTGATGAAGAAATTGTTGCAGACCTTTTTAAAAAATTAAAGAATAGAAAAATAACCATCCTTGCACCAATGGTAAGAGGGCGAAAAGGACATTATAGGGAACTCTTTGAAGAGGTAAGGAAAAAAGGTTTTGTGAAAGTAAGGGTAGATGGTGAATTGAAGGACCTCGTTGCAAAAATGCAAGTGGACCGTTACAAAGTACATGATATTGAAATAGTGGTTGATCGATTGGCTGTAACCGACGACATGAAAATTCGTATTGCACAAAGTGTTAGACAATCACTTCAAATTGGAAAGGGTCTCATCTTTATTCTCGATCACGATAAGGATGTGGTTTTGCAATACAGTAAGCAATTGATGTGTGCAGATACTGGCTTGTCTTATGAAGAACCTTCTCCAAATAGCTTCTCTTTTAACTCGCCCTATGGGGCTTGTCCTCTTTGTAAAGGCATGGGGGAACAACATGCGCTTGACCTTGCTGCAATTATACCAGATAAGACAATGTCTATAGCTGATGGTGCAATTGTTCCTCTGGGAGAATCAAGGGATGCCTATTTCTATAAGATGATTGAGCAGCTTGCAAAGAAAAAGAAATTCAGCTTGAAAGTGCCTATTGGAGAGCTTTCACAGGAGATGATAAACCTTGTTTTGTTTGGCAATGAAGATGGATTGTTGATTGAGCCGGATGAAGTAGTCGATGAAAGCGATAAGAATAAACAGGCTTATGAAGGGGTAGCTTCAATGATCATGCGTTGGTTTTCTGAAAGCTCAAGTGATGCAATTCGCGAATGGGCAGAAAAATTCATGACAATGAAACCCTGTTCCAAATGCAATGGCGCGCGACTAAAAGAAGACAGCCTTTGGTTCAAGGTGGATGGGAAAGATATTTCTGTGTTAACGGGCATGAACTTGTTGAAATTAAATGAATGGTTCAGTGATCTTGATAAGCG
>CANJEF010000104.1 GCA_947472965.1 Sphingobacteriales bacterium | reverse complement strand
CCCAGCAATATCCATCTGGTCCCATATAATATCCAGCAATTTTTTCCGGCTCTGGAATGCTTTTTATGAACTGCCTTGCAAAATTATTATTCCCCCAACGGAAACTGTAGATATCATCATTACGGATTGTAAGCCAGCTTTTGGTTGTTTTGGATAACAATGGCATAGCAGGCAAGATGAAGGGCGGGTTGGGAATAGAATACATATGCGCAATGGCATACTTTAGACTCAAGTCAATTGTTCCCGGGTATGTGCTAAAAGCATTTTTGATCTCCCCCAATGATGTCTGATGAAAACGGTGTATGAGGCGAAAATCTCTTTTAGGGTCTTCCTTTAATGCATCTTTGATGCCTTCGCCATAGGTGCTTGCCAACCAATTTTCGTTTGTGTACTTACCCTTTAGTTTATGATCCATAGATTCACCTGCGGTGATACCAATTCCAGCCAGCAATGGATATGTTTTGACCATTTCTCTTACCGCAGCGCGAAAATATCGGATAGTGGTATCGTTGTCCTGCTTGTTTACGATACCATGTTTCCCTTCCGCACCATTGACAAAAATATTCCAGGTAAATACGTACACTTCGATTCCCCTATCATTGGCCATCTTCATTACATCTTTCCAAAAAGTAATTTTTTGATCAATCGAAATCTTCTTTACCACCTCATGATTAGCAAGCATATTAGGGCGAACATAATTTAAGCCGCTATGGCTGAAATCATCACCCAATTTTTCCTTGGTTCTCCAGACATCATTAAGTGCCACTTCAGGAAACTCAGGCACTTTAACCATGGAAGGGAATGGATGAAGGTTCCACAATGTTAATACATTGTATCGATGGGTAACCATCTGATCAAGGAAGCGTACCCAAAAATCGGTTTCCCAAACATTTGGGATGTTCTGTTGTGAAGCATCACTTGGATCGGTATAACTGGGTGTGCGAAGATCAAGTGGAATATTAAACTTGATTCCCCTTCTTTCCATGAATGGTTTATGATCAGAGTTCGTAATTTGTTGAACTGTTTCCAGCCTAATCGCCTCGGCAATATCAAGACAACCATACATGGCCCCGGTTTCATCTGCAGATAAAATATAAATGATTTTTTGTTTAGCTTTTGTAGCTACCCGAATATGATATCCTTGCCAGTGAATCTGATCGGGTAATGACAGCACTTCATTTTTTGCTATTGATTTTACTGATTTGGAGTCAGATGCTACTACTACACTTAATGCACTATTACTTTGCGCATAGCCCCAGTTCTTTTGACCTGCCGCTTTTTTTATTGCATCTGCACCATAGTTCAACTGATTGCCATTATTAATCAGCTTGACATATATTGTCTTTTGCTGACCAATTACAACATTGACGATCATTGCCATCAAAAAAGGAAGTAAAATTTTTCTCATATTAGTGTTTTTAAGAATTCGTTTTGAACCCTAATTTTTAATATCAGCAAGTCTTTCTAAAGCGAGATAAAGAGCCTGATTACCGCAAGAGCCTTTACCCATTGCCTGAATAGATATATATAACTGCTTTACAAGTGCCAGTCCTGGTAATGAAAGCTTGAATGTATCTGCCTCTTCCAGCGCAATCGTCAAATCTTTTACAAAATTGTCTACTGAAAATCCAGGTGAATAGTCCCCTTTTACAATTTTCGGAGCCAATACATCGAGGCTCCAACATCCTGCAGCACCTTTGCTGATGGATTCCAATAAAGTATTTAGATCCAGACCTGCCTTGACGCCATAGATAAGCCCTTCACAAACTCCGATCAATGTTCCTGCAATGGTTATTTGATTGCACATCTTGGTGTGTTGCCCAGCACCTGCGGGACCCTGGTGAACTATATTCTTGGCAAAAGCTTCAAACAAAGGTCTTACAGATTCCACAACAGCAGGCTTACCTCCAATCATTACAGATAAAGTGCCGTTGATGGCACCAACTTGACCTCCTGAAACAGGAGCATCAATAAACTCAACATGCTTGAGTTCTGCTTGTTCTGAAATTTTTATTGATAATGTGGGCTTAGTTGTAGTCATGTCTATAAGGATAGTACCGGGCAAGACCGCATTCAAAATCCCTTCACTCCCAAAATAACAAGCCTCAACCTCTGTAGGTGATCCTATGATTGTTACCACTATATCAGAATTTGCTGCGAGTTGACCAGGAGTAGAATACCAAGTACAGCCCAGATCGATAAGGTCTTGGGCTTTTTGTTTTGTTCGGTTGTGAACACCCACATTAAAACCTGCATTCAGTAAATGTTTAATCATTGGGTTCCCCATAAGACCCGTCCCTATCCAACCTATTTTTTTACTTTTCATCGCTGTTTTTATTTATAAAGTGCAACTAACATTTCATAATCACCAATATTAGGTATCACAACTTCAACCAAACCATCTATCTGTTTCCATTGTAATTTCTTACCACTGGTAGCCAATAACAATTCATTCAACGGCTTCTGTGGCCTGAACCTCAATGTTGCATTGTATACCGGAATAGGTTGACCCAAGGTAGCTCCCACCTGACCTGAATGATTGATCATTCCAAACCACTCGAAAGCCTTATCACGGTTGACCAAATGTGTTAACTCTATCATTGAAGAAGTATTGAAAGAAACAGTTCTCTTTACTTTTAATACCTCCGTTATCGCAGAAGTAAAAAGTGACCTGTGGGTATAATGTGCTTTCTGATAATACTGCGCGCCTAGCTGCCAAGGAATGAACAGCGACAATCCTTTACCATATTGATTTTTTACAGCTCCTGGATAATCTGTAATATCAGTTTCAAGAAAATATGCTTTTTCCGGTGGGCCAAAACGAGTTGCAGGAAGGAAACGCATATAGCTGGTTGCATTCGGCAAAGGAATTGTTTTAAGAAAGTCGGAATAGACCATCATAATACTAAAATCTTTAAAAGGCAAAGCTCCAAATGCCGATTTGTCTTTTTCATAGATCTTCAAATACGTTGATTTTGCTTTAGAGAATAACTCAAAATCCTCATTCACGCCAAGAGACTTCAACCTTATTTTATTCAAGGGCTTTCCAAGCGCATCGCGCGTGGAGGTAGCTCCTGTACTGAGAATTTTGCCGCCGCTATTCACATAATCATCAATGATGGAAATCATTCTGTTGTCCATAGATGTCATATCCGGAAGAATCACTAATTCATAGTCCTGCAGTGCTTTTGGCATTCTTTCTGTACCCAACACTGAAGCCTCTACCACGTCGTACATAAAATGTTCTTCCGTCAACAACTTTATCATCCCCTGATATTCTTCCCTGTTGGATCCTCTTATTAAGGCAATGCTATTTTTTGTTTCCAGATTAGTGAACAACTTTTCATTCTTCTTGTGAAAGCCATAAAGGTTATTCAGTGTTGGGATGAACACCCTATCTTCATAATTGACCAAGGTGCCCACTACCACAAAGCCAAGCGGAGCTCCATTCAGCATGTTCTCCAACATCCAAATTTTAGCCAGATGGGGTGATGTACCTACATGGCGATACCCGATGGCTTGAAAATAGATCAATAGATTCCCAGGAGATCTGTCTTTATAGGAACCCAGCACACGCTTAACGTTATCAGTTGCAGAATAGTTCCATTCATAATGTTCACCTAACTCAGAGCCCGATTCGCTCGCGATCATATCCACACCTGCATCAGCGTACGTATTGATCATCAGATTAGGATTGAGCGCCTTGATGTGTGAACCTATTTCTTTGAAAAGCTTGTCGGAGGTTTTTTTCTTAAAATCATTATATGTTCTAAATACAATATCATTGGGGTCAGACTTTGTTGGAAGTTCATAGCCCGTTGAATCCTTGAATCTTTTTTTACAATTACCACACTGACAAATCCCATAGTTATTTCCGCTGTAATCAGATGTAGTATACCCAATCATGTTAAAGAAAACTCCATCAAGTGGATATCTATTTATGGCTTCCTTCAAGATCTCTTTACCATATTCCTGTTGATAACCGCCATTGATACAAGTATGGACTTGACCGTTATAATTAACGTTTTTACCTTCTTGGGAAACATATAACCATTCAGGTTTTTTTGCTGCCAATGTCTCGTTGATCTTGCTGAAATCAAAACGTCCTATAACTTTTATCCCCTTCGCGTGAAGCCCTTTAATCAAATCGCCTACCAGATCTCCTTTCATAAAAGTGTTTCGATATTGAAAGGGCAATTCAGTTGGATAGTTGGCCACTATTCCGCCTACATTGATCAGCACAATACTCGCAGATGCATCAACCATTGATTGAACGTAAGCATCAACATCCATGGTTGCATCAAACTCGCGAAGATTTGTTTGAACAAGTCTATAAGGTGCTCGATTCCACCAACTCTGATCATAACGTCCTGGATCAACGTTGGTAAGATCAAGTTTGATTTGAGCGGAAACCGATCCGACAATTTGTATCATGATCATAAACCCTAGAAAACACTTCAACGCTTTTATCATAATTAATTATTTTTTAATGATCAGCAAGAACCACATCCCTTTTCACCTGTTCCAAATATTTCATCCAGGAAAACATCTTTGCATCTTTATATGCCATTCCTCCGCGACTATTATCATCTACATAAGGCATCTCCTTATAATGGCTTGATGTTATCACAGAAATCTTTTCCCAAATTTTTACATTTTCGTTAAGAATATCCTTTGCCTGCTTTCGAGACGCAGCATCACCTGATGTCCTTGCAGTATGTAGAAAAACTCCTGCTTTAATTTTATTCGCCAAATACATGCTCATGTAACCCCACGTTTCAAGATCATCCAATTCACATTCCACCTCCGCATTTTTTGGGGATTCACTTCTTTTGTTTTTAACAAATGTGAGTGTTGATATTCCATCTGCGTAAGATTGTTCAGCAAGTTGAAGAGGACTTGTTTTCCCCATAGGTAGCGGCTTCCCGGAATTATTCATTTCAACGAACGCGCGTATTGAGAGTAATCCTGGATCCAGGGTAGGATGATCAATCAATTCATCGATGGAAATGAAGGATGATATTGAATCATGCAAACCTCCATTGGAACTAAAGGGTGCAAGAAAGCCTTCTGAATACAATGTATAATCCCAAGTTGCGCCATAAAAAGAGGCTAAACGTAGTGGCATCTTACTTGCCATGGAATATGCTTGCAGATAAAGTGCTGGGTCTTTAACTTGATAACGGTCTTTGAAGGCCTGGGCAAATACTTCATCAGGCGTCGATGCGTCGTAAAGAAGTCGCCCCCATAACATATAATAAAGCCATTGTTTCTGAAATGCATATTCCCATCTCTTGTGCTGATTTTCAATGTGAGAAAGATCAAGAGCAGGAATATATCCTTCAGATCCTACAAAATACCCATTTACAAATGCTTCAGCATTGGTTCGTAGATGCTCACGAATAAAGTCGGGCTGTCCCCAACGAAGAATAAAAATATCTTCGTTCCTGACCATCCATTGCACTCTATAATTCAAAGGCATCGGATCCCAATACCCTTTGTCTATTTTCCCAGAATG
>CANJEF010000103.1 GCA_947472965.1 Sphingobacteriales bacterium | reverse complement strand
TAAATGAGATAAACCCTTTTAATTTATTGTAATTCAATTGAATACTTCTCTCTATTGACAGAACCTCTAAAGGCTCCAACAATAACTCTCGAACCCGCTGCGTAGCACCCAATGTCTTCTGCAAATTGCCGTATAAGTCTGCAAAACCAGCCATGCTACCACCAACAAACGACGTATACACTACAAAAGCGGTCAAGTCACCAAAACTGAGCAACCCGGATTTCATCAATCCAACACCATACCATACCACCAAAATGATTGTTCCGAAAAGACAAAACAACATAAAGGATATAAATAAACCCCTCACTTTACCATTGCCAACCGATAGCAAAACCAGCTTATGCAAACTTTGCTTGTATCGATCCCTTTCAAACCACTCGTTGGCAAATGACTTTACAGTCGAAATTCCAGCCAAGGTTTCCTGTACAATGGTATTGGTTTCTGCAAGTTGGTCTTGTGCCTTCCTCGATTGCTTTCGGATATATTTACCAAAAACCACCGCCAATAAAACAACCAGTGGAACAACCGACAACATGATAAGGGTGAGTTTTACGGATAGAAATAAGATCAAGCCGATACCAATTACAAGGGTCAGAATCCCACGGATGATTTCAGCTAACATGGATGAAACTGCATCCTGAATCTGGCTCAAGTCTGAGGAAATACGGCTCGACAATTCGCCAACTCTTCTTTCAGAGAAAAAATGCATTGGAAATCGGATGATACGTTGGTAAACATCCAACCTCAAATCGGCCAACGCCTTTTCACCCACATAGGTAAAGAGGTAGACCCTCGAAAATGAAAATACCATTTGGAGAACAAGGACAAGCACCATAATGATTGCAATATTCGAAGGTGTATCCCAAGATGCTATTGGATTGTCTACCTGGCTAGAATCAATCAATCTTTTTAAAAAATAAGGAAATGAAAGAGTTGTTAAACTGGAAAACGCGATTACGAACAACCCAAGAATAAAATGGAACCGATAAGGTTTTACATAAGTAAACAGCCTAATTGCCTCTTTCCAATTTTCTTTGCTGAGCTTCGCCTTTCCAACTTCAGGCTGATCTGAATTTAATCCTCCCCTTCTGGCCATAAATGTGAACTTTATATTAAATTGAGATGGTAAAATTACTTCTTTAAAATAGAAACCATGGACAGAAATCAACATATGTCTATCGTTTCCGCTTATTCAAAAAAAATGATCAGACGCTCCTTTTTAAAAAATTCTATTTTTTCATTACCAATCATCCCTTCGGTAACAGCCGGATTAAAAATTCCACAAGCAGGAAATAAACCAATCGTTATTTCTACCTGGGATTTTGGCAAGGCAGCAAACGCAGAAGCCTGGAAAATACTCTCGGCAAATGGAAGGGCGCTCGATGCAATTGAGGCCGGTGCAAGAGTACCAGAGGCAGATGAAAGCAACAAGACCGTTGGATACGGAGGATACCCCGACCGGGATGGTCGTGTAACACTTGATGCATGTATCATGGATGAAAAAGGAAATTGTGGATCAGTGATGTGCCTTGAATACATTAAGCATCCGATATCTGTAGCGAGAATGGTAATGGAAAAAACACCACATGTCATTCTTGTTGGAGATGGCGCTTTGCAATTTGCCTTGGAAAATGGATTCAAAAAAGAAAATCTACTTACACCAGATAGCGAAAAAGCCTGGAAAGAATGGTTGATAAAGGCGAAATATGAGCCGGTGATGAATATTGAAAACAAGGCTTATAACCAACCCGTAGAAGGAGCGTTTCCTGGAAGCATCAACAACCATGATACGATTGGCATACTGGCACTTGACAAAGCTGGTAACTTAAGTGGGGGCTGTACTACAAGTGGAATGGCTTTTAAAATGCATGGACGTGTAGGAGATTCACCTGTAATTGGTGCAGGACTTTTCGTAGATGGTGAGATTGGTGCTGCAACGTCTACGGGTGTTGGTGAAGAAGTTATCCGTTGTGTAGGTTCTCACCTGGTAGTGGAATACATGCGACAAGGAAACTCACCCTATGATGCCTGTAAAAAAGTGGTGGAACGTATTGCCAAAAGAGATATGAAAAAGGCTAAAGAAATACAAATTGGATTTCTTGCAATGGACAATAAAGGAAATCATGGCGCATATGCTCTTCAAAAAGGGTTTTCGTATGCTGTTAAATCTGAAAATGAAGAAATACTGATTGCTGGTGACAGCTTTTTCAAATAAAATGAAATACGAATTAGAAGTCATTGCATTCGACATTGCATCATGCAACATAGCATCTGAAAATGGAGCTACTCGCATTGAACTTTGTGCAAATCCCAATGAAGGTGGCACAACGCCCTCCTATGGAATGATTAAAGAAGCCAGAAAAGCAACTAACCTACAACTTTTCCCGATTATCAGACCACGAGGAGGCGACTTCCTATATAATGAACAGGAATTCGATATCATGTTAAACGATATTGAAATCAGCAAACAACTTGGTGCAGATGGAGTTGTTGTAGGAATATTGAATTCGGATGGAGATATTGATATGGAAAGATGCACTAAACTACTCGCTGCAGCAGATGGGATGGATGTCACTTTTCACAGGGCGTTTGACAGGACGAATGATCCATTTAAAGCCCTAGAGCAAATCATTGCCCTCGGATGCAAAAGAATTTTAACAAGTGGGCTTCATCCCACTGTTGACCAAGGAGCTGGTATTCTTAAGTTGTTGGTTGAAAAGGCTGCAAATCGGATTATCATTATGCCAGGTTCGGGCGTAAGATCAAGTAATATTCTTGAAATTGTAGCAAAGACCGGTGCACGGGCATTTCATAGCTCCGCAAGAAAAACAATTTCATCAACGATGAAATTTACACACGCAGCAATGAACGAAAAACTTGAACATACCAGCTTGGATGGCAATGAATTGATTGCAATAAAAAACAAACTTGAAGAATTCTTCTCATGAAAAAAATTTCATTATCAATAACAAATAGATACAAGTTATTCCTGGTATTCACAGGTATCATGTGTTTCGGATTGCTTTATGTTGGATTTTTCATCCATGAACCAATCGATTATAATGTTGATGTTAAACCGATTATAAATAAAAAGTGTATTTCTTGTCATGGTGGAGTGAAGAAAAAAGCTGGCTTCAGCCTGCTTTTCCAAGAAGAAGCACTCGCCAGCACTGCGTCAGGAAAACCCGCCATTATTCCAGGTGATGCCAAGAACAGTGAGATGATCCGAAGACTGCATTCAACAGATCCTGAAGAAAGAATGCCCTATCAAAGTGAAGCATTGAATGAGAAAGAGATTGAAATACTAAGCAGGTGGATTGATGAAGGCGCTAAATTCTCTACACATTGGGCTTATGCTGCTGTACAAAAACCAAGCCTTCCAACAAACGGATTTTTTTCATTTTTTAAAAAAGTATCAACTAATCCAGTGGATGCATTGATTGATGAAAAACTTAATGAACTAGACCTCAAGAGATCAGTACAGGCAAATAAAGAAACATTGCTAAGGCGACTGAGCTTGGATTTGATAGGTATGCCAGCGCCTGAGGAAATTTCAACAAAATATCTAACCGATAAATCTGAGAAGGCATACGATAATCTGGTTGATAATCTACTATCATCAAATGCGTATGGAGAAAAATGGGCCGGCATGTGGTTGGACATGGCGAGATATGCCGATACAAAAGGCTATGAACGGGACGATGCCAGAAATATTTGGAGATACCGAGACTGGCTTATTCAATCCTTCAATGAAGACAAACCATACAACCAATTTATCATTGAACAAATTGCAGGAGACCTTCTTAATGACCCAAGCGACCAACAACTAATTGCAACCGCTTTTCATCGCAATACCATGACCAATGATGAAGGTGGAACAGACAATGAAGAATTTCGAACTGCGGCAATTATAGATCGGGTCAATACAACCTGGGAAACCCTCATGGGTACCAGCTTTGGATGCATTCAATGCCACAGCCATCCGTACGATCCTTTTAAGCATGATGAATATTATAAATTCATGGCGTATTTCAATAACTCACGTGATGAAGACACCTATGAAGATTACCCAGTTTTAAAGGAATTTAAAAATGCTAGCTTACAAAAATATGATAGTGTAATAAACTGGTTGAGATCAACTGGAGATTTACAACAACAGGATTATTTCAAACGACTGATTAAAACCGGACAACCTGCTATCAATAGCTTGCTTGCTGATTCCATGGTTAATGCTGCACTTGTAGATACCAAATGGCTTCTTTTGCGGAAAAACTCTTATGCAATAATTAAGTCGATTTCATTAACAGGGAAATCTTCATTATTACTCCGGCATTCATCAAGGGTAGAAAATGGAATGTTAACCATTTCATTAAAAAACAAAAACTCAATCCCCTACTTGAAAATACCCATCAAAAAATTAACCAAAGAGTGGAACATACTGCAGATAAGTATCCCTCCAACAACAGGAGTCTTTGACCTTGAATTTCATTATGAAAACAAGAACCTGAAATCAGAAGATGATGATGGAATGATGTTTGACTGGATTGCGTTTACACCACAGTTTCCTGGCGGTGGAATGCCAAATGCACCGATCTATCAGAAACTTTTTCTTGATCTGCTCAATGAACCAGATGCGGTGATGACTCCAATTATGATGGATAATCCTACAGACATGTACAGGGAAACGAGGGTTTTTGAAAGAGGTAACCGGCTTTTAAAAACCAACAATGTTACTCCAGACTACCCTGCCATTTTCAAATCAAAAAATGAATCCTACGTCAACAACAGATTGGGATTGGCAAAATGGATGACCAGTAAAACCAACCCACTTACATCCAGAACAATGGTCAATCGCATGTGGGAACAGCTCTTTGGACAAGGCTTGGTGGAAACACTGGAAGACCTTGGTTCACAGGGATCAACACCAACACATCAAAAGTTGCTTGATTATATTTCCTATGAATTTATGTATGAAGATAATTGGAGCATGAAAAAATTACTTAAAAGAATTGTAACATCAGAAACTTATAAACAAACTTCTATTGCAAACAAGAAGATGCTGGAGATTGATCCATTGAATAAATACTATGCAAGAGCACCCCGAATTAGGCTTTCGGCTGAACAAATAAGAGATCAAGCATTGTCAGTTTCTGGTGTATTGAGTTCAAAAATGTATGGCCCAAGTGTAATGCCATTTCAACCCGAAGGAATTTGGGCATCCCCTTATGATGGAAGACTCTGGGAGCAAAGTAAAGGCGAAGATCAATATAGAAGGGCGTTGTATACATATTGGAAACGTTCAAGTCCATATCCATCAATGGTTAATTTTGATGGGGCTGCCAGGGAAGTTTGCCTATCAAGAAGAATTAAAACAAATACTCCCTTACAGGCATTGACTTTATTAAATGATTCTACGTATTGGGATTTGTCTGTAAAATTTGCACAAATAATAAAAACAAATGATAAAATAGATGTGAATCGGCAAATCGCATTGGCATACAAAAAAGCTACCGGTAATGAAAT
>CANJEF010000102.1 GCA_947472965.1 Sphingobacteriales bacterium | reverse complement strand
TACACAACCTGCGATTTCAATTCAATTGAAAAATTTCCAAAAACAATTTGATGTCCCCCTCACGGAAGTCATCAATAAAAAAATTTATATAACGGACTTTGGGAAAGAAATTGCGGAATCTGCACAGAACATCCTCAATGAGGCCAACCTTATCAACTACCAATTAATGAAATTCAAGGGTGCTGTTACAGGTACTTTAAAAATAACCGCAGTGTCTGAAGGAAAATATGTTATCCCTTATTTCCTTGCAGATTTTCTTAAAAAAAATGAAAATGTGGAATTGCGTCTTGACATTACAAATAAAGCAAAAGTCATAGAATCGTTGGAAAAAAATGAAACTGACTTCTCACTGGTTTCTTTCGTACCTAAAAATTTTAAGTTGAACCATATTGAGCTGATGACAAATTCTCTATACCTGGTCGGAAACCAAGATGCACTGAAGGAAAAACAAGCCATAAACAAATCAGATTTGGAGACCTTGTCACTTATATATAGGGAAGAGGGCTCGGCGACGAGAATGGTCATGGAAAAATTCATTGAAAAAAATAAAATAAAAGTGCGCAAAAAAATTCAACTGACTTCAAATGAAGCGGTAAAACAAGCTGTTATTGCAGGAATTGGATATTCAATCATGCCACTGATTGGCCTGAAGAATGAACTGCAAACAAAACAGATTCAAATAATCCCCATGAAAGGACTGCCTATAAAAACAAGCTGGAGGCTAATTTGGTTAAAAAATAAAAAACTTTCACCAGTCGCAAAAGCATTTATCGAGGATCTTGAAATTCAAAAAGACAAAATAATTTCCGAATCATTCAAGTGGATTGAGAAATACTAAGACTAAAAATGGACGGTATTTCCGAAAAGCATCTTCGATCTTTGATAGGCATAAATTACTTTTTTGAATAATCGTTAACTCTGTATAACAACCGCAGAATATCAGCGAATAGACTGGGCTTTAAGATAATGCGCATTGATAGATTCACTGAAGATCAATGCATAAGAAAAAATGCAAGGATTGCCCAAATTGCCCTCGCATGGCTTCCTGCACTTAAAACACTAGATTGTACCTATTCCAAGAACAACAAAACTTCACCGGCTGGAAGAAAATAGTGGGGCAAGCGATGTTACATTTTCAATTGAGGAACTCACTGGCATTAATGAGGCTACTTCAAAAATAGAGATACAGGGAGCTCGGTATCCGTAACACATTGAGAAGATGACAGGATTGCAATTCAGTCTTGTTTTCATTGATATAGCAATTAACTGCATCAATTTAATTTTCTGAACCGTATAAAAAGCGATCAAACAGTTTGATAATCTTGTAACTTTAAGACACAAGATTATCACATGAAAAAGTATTGCCTAATTGCTTTTCTTTTATTCCAGTACGTCCTACTCTTCAGCCAAGCCAGCAAAAAACTAAACCTACCGGGATTGATTGCACCAGTGGAAGTTTTGAGAGACAATTGGGGAGTTAATCACATCTATGCCAACAATGAACATGACTTGTTTTTTTCACAAGGATACTGTGCAGCGAAAGACAGGCTTTTTCAATTTGAAGTATGGCGCAGACAAGCAACAGGAACTGTAGCAGAAATACTGGGAGAACGTGAACTCAAAAGAGATATCGGAACACGGTTATTCAAGTTCCGTGGTGATATGCAAAAAGAATTACAACACTATCATCCAAGAGGCGCCAATATCATCAACGCCTATGTTGAAGGGGTTAATGCCTATATTAATTTTATCAATCAACATCCTGAGGAACTTCCAATTGAGTTCAAATTGTTGAACATCAAACCAAAAGCATGGACTGCAGATGTAGTTATTTCACGGCATCAGGGACTACTGGGAAATATTACCCAAGAATTGAATTTGGCTCGTGCTGTGCATAAAGTTGGTGAGCAAAAAATAAAGGACATTGTATGGTTTCATCCTAAAAGTCCAAACCTAACAATGGATACTGCTATCAATCCAGCACTTTTATCAAAAGATATACTTGGACTTTACAATGCATACCGTAAAGATCTTGAATTTACAAAGGCAGATCTTGGGGAAAGCAATTTTGCATCAATTTCCAATGACATCAAAAAAAATAGTGAGCCTGATCTTTTTTTACAATCACAGGAGATGGAAGGCAGCAACAACTGGATCATCAGTGGAGAAAAAAGCAGCAGCGGTTTCCCCATGCTAGCCAATGACCCTCACAGAAAAATTGCTGTTCCCTCAGTGCGTTACATCGTTCATTTGGTAGCACCTGGCTGGAATGTAATTGGAGGGGGTGAACCCGAAATTCCTGGCGTATCAATCGGTCACAATGAAAAGGGAGCATGGGGATTAACTATTTTTGAAACGGATGGTGAAGACCTTTTTGTATATGATTTGAACCCGAAAAACCTAAACCAATATTGGTATAAAGGGAAATGGGTTAACATGAAATTGATCCAGGATAACATCCGGGTAAAAAACAGCAGCACAAAAAAAGTAAGCTATGCATATACAATTCACGGTCCCGTTACGTTTATCGACAGCACCAACCACAAGGGGTATGCGGTAAGGGCTGCCTGGATGGAACCCGGTGGTGCTCCTTACCTTGCATCACTTAGAATTGATCAGGCGACAAATTGGGAAGAATTCAGGGAAGCATGCACCTACAGCAACATCCCTGGCGAAAATATGATATGGGCTGATAAGGCGGGCAACATTGGCTGGCAAGCAGTTGGCATCGTTCCCGTTAGAAAAAACTTTAGTGGTTATGTTCCAGTTCCGGGTGATGGACGATATGAGTGGGATGGATATTTACCGATCAAAGAAAGGCCCTCGGCATTCAATCCAGCAAAAGGATTTTTTGCAACAGCAAACCAGAACGTAACACCTGAAAATTATAACCATTGGGATGCAGTTGGTTACACCTGGGCCGATCCATTCAGGGGAGATCGAATTGATCAGGTACTATCAAGCAAAAAAAAGGTTTCGATTACTGATATGGCTGCGCTACAAACGGATTACTATTCTCTCCCCGCCAGTAAGATTGTACCGATGCTAAAAAATATTTCATTTGAAGACTCCTTGGTGAATGTTGCGAAAAATATGTTTGTTGGATGGAATTTTATTTTAGACAAACAAAGCATTCCTGCAGGAATTTATGTGATGTGGGAAAAACAAATCGCAGCCATGATGGCACAAAAATTCATTCCAAAGGAAGTAAGTGGACTACTCAGCTTTCAATTAACAACCATCATACAGTATCTCCAAAATCCTGATGCGTATTTTGGTGTGAATGGAATGGACAAAAGAGATCGTTTACTGGCTGATGCATTTGTAAATGCAATAACAAACTTAAAAACCAAATTGGGTTCGTCCACGTCGCAGTGGGTATACGGACAAAGCAAGTACAAACATATTACGCTTGAACACCAACTATCAGAAATCGTAAATAGTACATTAAAAGATAAAATGAATATTGGCCCCTTGCCTAGAGGAGGAAATGGACAAACACCTGGTTCAACCGGCGCAACAGACAATCAACAAAGTGGCGCCAGCTTTAGGATGTTGATAGATACAAAGGATTGGGACCAAACAAGAATGATCAATACGCCAGGACAATCAGGCAATCCTGAAAGTCCTTTCTACAAAAACCTTTTTTACAATTGGGCCAACGACTTGTATTTCCCCGCCTACTATTCAAAAGAGAAAATTCAAGACAATGCATTCGAAAAAATTCAGTTGATTCCAGCTAGTAAAAAATAAATTACTTATTTCAGGTTAAGACCTTAAAACAAATTTAATAATATGAAACATAAAATCATCTCCCATTTTTTAAAATCAATCATCCTTGTATTTCTTTCATTTTCATCCATCATAGCACAAGACCGAGATATCAGCTATATGACTTCAGGAGGAAAGTTAAATCCTATTCAAGCGTTGATGGACATCAGACATTACACCATCAAGCTGAATGTAGATATTGAAAATAAATTCATTCAAGGAATTACGGAGGTCGATATCATCTTATCAAATAAAACAGATTCGTTGATACTTGATCTTGTTCATCTCCTGAAAGTTGAAAGCATCAGAGTGAATAACAAAATTGTATCCTTTGATCAACATAGTGATAAAATTTACATCAAAGGATCAACACCTTTTTTACCCGGAAAACAAAAGATCAGCGTTGTATATGGCGGTGAGCCTCCAGTAGCGGTTAAGCCTCCGTGGAATGGTGGATTTACCTGGACAAAAGACAGAAGCGGAAATCCATGGGTTGCCATCAATTGTCAGAAAGAAGGTGGAAAGGTTTATTTCCCTTGCAAAGATCATCCAAGCGATGAACCGAATGAAGGAGTTGATATGTTCATTACAGTTCCTGATAATCTGTTGGTGGCAGGACCTGGCTTGTTAAAAGAAGTGACCTCGAAAAAAAATAAAAAAACCTTTCACTGGAAAACCAATTATACAATCAGTAACTACTGTGTGATTTTCAATGTGGCAAAATACAAGGTTGTCAACAACAGCTACACAACCATCAATGGTAACACAGTACCTATTCAATATTATATATTGGAAGAAGACAGTGCACAGGCAAATAAAGTCATTGATCTTAAAATCAGAGATACGAAGGTGTTAGAAAAATATTTCGGAGAATACCCTTGGGTAAAAGAAAAAATTGGAATTGCTGCTGTGCCGAATCCTGGCATGGAGCATCAGACAATGATCACCTTTCAAAATAAATTCAATTATATAAAAGTTGGCGGACAAGAATATTCATCGAACCTGTTTCATGAATATGCACATGAATGGTGGGCCAATAAAGTAACGAACAAGGACTGGGCACACATGTGGATTCAGGAAGGAATAGCAACCTATGCGGAAGCATTGATATATTTTGAATTGGGTGGACAGGAAGCCTATGATGAAATTATCAATAGACATAAAAGAGCGATAAAAGGGAAAAAAGCAATGGTTGGCGGAGAAGAATTATCAGAAGAAGAAACCTATGCAGGGAATGACATTTATACCAAAGGCTCCTTTTTTATGCATAGCTTGAGGTATGTTATTGGGGATGAATTGTTCTTCCCAACGTTGAAAAAACTCACTACCGATCCGCAGTACACCTATGACAATTTTGTAACAACAACTGATGTTGAACAATTATTCAGCAAGGAATCCAAACAAGACTTGAAACCCTTTTTTGATTTTTATACCACATCAAATGAATTCTTTGATATGTCAGTGAAAGAAACAGGTTATCAAACCTACCTTATCAAAATCAATAACTATTTCAATCCTTTGCCCATTGATATTACCACGGCAAAAGGAACAGAAAGAATGATTATAGATAAAAATGGATTGGTGGTAAAAAGTGCAACCCCACCAATGTTGGATCCAAAAGGATTTTATTTGAAAAAGATAACCATACAATAATGAAATATATTAAAATTGGATTTTTACTGATCTTACAAGTTATTTCGAATAGTATTTTTGCAGATACCTATCCCCGAAATTATAATCTCGATATCATTCACTATGAATTTGATATAACCTTATCTGATGCAACGGATGAAATTGATGG
>CANJEF010000101.1 GCA_947472965.1 Sphingobacteriales bacterium | reverse complement strand
TATCTCCAGAACGCATCAGAGCCTATGAATTATACCTTGACAATATCCGCTCGCGAGAAACCAACCTTTATGAAGCCAAAATGGAAGGCTTCACTGAAGGAGTAGCGAAAGGAGAAGTGAATGGAGAAGCAAGAGGAATTTTAAAGGGCAATAATCAAACCCTTTCAATCATTAAGGACCTCAAAGACTCATCAAACACCATAGAATCCATTTCTGAAAAATACGGGGTCACTGTTGAGTTTGTCAGAGAAATTCAATCTGTATTGGGCTAGACATAGGGTATTTGCAAATAGTGTCGGTTGTCAGTTATCGGTTGTCAATAACCTGAATTCTGACGTCTGACTCCTGACTTCTGATTCCTGTCGTCTGAATTCTGACTTCTGATATCTGATGCCTGACTCCTGACTTCTATCCCAACCCCTGCTCAAAATCATCCATAATATCTTCTATATTTTCCATGCCTACACTCATGCGGATGAGGCCATCGCTGATTCCTGATTGTAATCTCAATGCTGGTGACATATTTGCATTCGACATGGAAGCGGGGTGTGACAACAATGTATCGCAGGTTCCAAGGGAAACCGCACGGGTACATAGTTGCAGGGCATTCATGAATTTTACTCCTGCATGATATCCACCCTTCAACTCAAAACTCATCATGGCGCCTGCATGCGACATTTGTTTTTTTGAAAGTGCATAATCTGGATGCGATGAAAGTCCGTTGTAATTTACTTTTGCTACAGCCTGATGTGCCTCAAGATATTCAGCAATTTTCATAGCATTATCACAATGCCTTTGCATCCGCACTTCAAGAGTCTTCATCCCATTGATCAATAAAAATGCTTCAAACCCATTGCTGTTACCACCCAATAATCGATGCGTTTTAGTAGCACGGGTTTTCATGAATTCAATATCCGTTCCCACCAATACACCACCTATTGCCGTGCCATGTCCGTTTAAAAATTTGGTAGTAGAATGCACGATGAAATCAATTCCAAACTTAAATGGCTGCTGTAAGTAAGGTGTTGCAAATGTATTGTCGCATGCACTTAGCTTACCATATTTTTTTGCTAGTGCCCCAAGCGATTCAAGGTCTACACACTGAAGCGTAGGATTAGCTGGGGTTTCAAGGTATATCATCCTGATGGATGCATCTTCTTTCAAATGTTTCTCTGCTAGATCCAGATAAGCTAAATCAATTACAATTGTCTCCACTTCCAATGGATCCAAAATAGACCGCATCAAATCCTGCGTTCCGCTATACAGTGAATATTGTGTAAGGATCTTATCCCCTCTCTTTAACGTTGCTAAAAAAAGTGAACTGATGGCTGCCATTCCTGATGCATGTAAAATGGCCTTGGCTTGAAGTTGTACACCATTTTTTTCTATACCAAATGTTTCCATGGCAGCAATCTTCTCTTCCGCTTCATTCATGGTTGGGTTGCCCCAGCGAGAATAAATATAACCGGGTTCTTGACCAGCAAACCTACGCATGCCTTGTTCTGCATCATCAAACACATAGGTGGAAGAGGCATAAATGGGCGTTAAGTGCGCATACATGGGATCAGGGTGTTGACCGGCATGGATAGCAAGAGAAGAAAAGCCTTTGTATTTTTTTTGTTTGGGGGTCATGGATGAAGAGTATTCTGACGTCAAAAAACAGACGTCAGAATACAGACGTCAGAAATCGGATGAAAGAAATTTTTTTATTTAAAAATGATAATCTGTAGCAAAGTAAAACTAAATTATTTCAAAGAGAAATCAGAAAACAGACGTCAGAAATCAGGATACAGTATTCAGAAGTTACGAAAAGATTCCCCTCCTGGACAGCAGGGGTGCCGAGACCGATGAGCGAAGTGAATTGGGCGAGGTGGGGTGGAAGGATTGATTTTTAAAACCCTTATATTTCTGAACAAGAATTTTATCAAAGTTCTGTGTGCTTTTTAATTCCACCACCCCGTCAACGATGTCGGATCGCTTCGCTCACCTCCTCGTTGCCACCCCTCCTATCCAGGAGGGGAGTCTAATTGACTCGTCCTAAAAAAAAATTACATGATGACTCGTCCTAAAAAACTAATTAGTATTCTGACTCCTGACGTCTGAGATCTGATTTCTGAATCCTGATTCCTGACGTCTGAATTCTGATTTCTGACGTCTGTATTCTGTCGTCTAAAACAACACATTTTTCACTAACTTAGCATCTTAAAAAATACCCCATGATCGCGTATCTCACTGGCAACTTCACCACCAAAACTCCTTCGTTCGTATACGTTGACGTTCAAGGAGTTGGGTATGAAGTACAGATCAGTTTGAATACCTTTTCAAAAATACAGGAACTCAAGCATGGCACCTTGCTTACCCATCTGCAAATAAAAGAAGACGGACATACCCTTTTCGGCTTTGCAGAAATTGCTGAAAAGTTGCTTTTCATACAATTAATCAACGTAAATGGCGTGGGGGCCACTACAGCCAGAATGATGCTCTCCTCCCTGCAACCTGCTGAACTAAGCAGTGCAATTGCCTCAGGCAATACCGCAGTATTGGAAAAAATTAAAGGCATCGGAAAAAAATCTGCCGAACGGATCGTTTTGGAGTTGCGCGATAAAATGGTCAAAGCAGGTCATGAAACGACCCCCCAAGGCTTTGCGCACAATACACTGGAACAAGATGCCCTCAATGCACTCGTGGCCTTGGGCATCCAAAAAAATGCTGCAGAAACGGCGTTGAAAAAAGCATTGGCAGGCTCTACCGAAGCATCAAGTCTTGAATCACTCATCAAAAAATCCCTTCAACTCATTTGATTAGAACGCTACCCAAACAAATACAATAGTGAACTTGAAAAAGTTATTTTTATTGATAACTTTTATTGGAGTTGGGTTGCTGCTATCCCAAAAGTCCCTGGCCATCATGCCTTTGATGGCTAATGGAATGTCGTTTCAACAAGATACCATTCCTAAAAAAGATACACTTCGTTTTCCGTTGCAAGACAGAAGGGGTGATGCCTATTCAGAGACTAGAAAAAATCCCTTTGATTTGAGAGATCCTTCGAATGTGAAGGATTCAATCATCTATGATCCAAAAACAAGAGAATATTATATCATTGAAAAAATTGGAGGACGGTATTTCAGAAAGCCTACATCTATGACGTTCGAGGACTTCATGCGACTGCAATCAAGAAAAGCAGAAGTAGACTACTTTCAAAAAAAGGCAAACACGGGAAGTTTACTGAACAGAAAACTAGTCAAGCCAAAGTTGAACATGACAGACGACCTATTCAACAGGCTTTTTGGAAATGGAAAAATAGATATCAGGCCACAAGGGGAAGTAACAATAACCGCAGGATACCAAGGACAAAATATCAAGAACCCCACCCTGCCTGAGAGAGCGAGAAGAAATGGTGGACTTGATTTTGATATGGCGGCCAACCTCAATGTGGTGGGTAATATCGGAGATAAAATGAAATTTCCAATCAGCTACAACACCCTATCAACATTTGACTTTGAAAACCAACTGAAGCTCGACTATTCCGGAGGAGCAGAAGATATCTTCAAGAAAATTGAAGTGGGCAACACTTCTTTTGCGACCAAGGGTGTTTTGATCCCTGGTGCACAACAACTCTTTGGAGTTAAAACACAAATGCAATTTGGTAAGCTCTGGATCTCTACCGTTTTTGCCAGTCAACGCTCTCAGCGGCAGTCAGCCGGTTTTAATGGTGGCACCACTGCAACACCCTTTGAAATCAAGGCAGATGAATATGAGGAAAACAGGCACTTCCTGCTAGCACAGTATTTCAGGAATAGTTTCAACAACTCAATGAAGAATTTACCCATCATCAACTCACAAGTTCAATTGTTGAGAATGGAAGTGTGGGTTACAAACCGCATGGGCGCCACTGTCAACGCCAGGGATGTAGTGGGATTGATGGATCTTGCTGAAGATAAACCATACCAGAAGCCACCTATAATCAATGTACGCCCCGGTTCAATATTTCCCTCCAATGGAACAAATGATCTGTTCAGCAAACTGGTGAGTAATCCAAACAGCAGAAATCCTGCATTGGTGGTCAATACCCTTGCAAACATTGGGTTACAGCCCGTGCGTGACTTTGAAAAAACATATGCTAGAAAACTGGATACCACACAATACTATTTCAACAGACAACTTGGATTCATCTCACTGAATGTAACGTTGCAACCTGATGAGGTGCTGGGCGTAGCATATCAGTATACCGTTAATGGAAAAGTATATCAAGTGGGAGAATTTGCACAAGATGTTCCTGTAGATTCTGCCAGTGGTGTACAGAAAATACTTTACCTCAAATTATTGAAGGGGACCTCGCAGCGCACAGCCTTGCCCATGTGGGACCTCATGATGAAAAACATTTATCCCGTTGGAAATGGACAACTCGAGAGAGCTGATTTTCAATTCAACGTCTTATACCAGGAACCAGGAGCCGGCGAAAAAAGATACCTGCCAGAAGGTGACAAAGCGGGTGTTCCATTGCTAACCTTGCTCAACCTAGATAGGTTAAATAACCAGAATGATCCACAGCCTGATGGCGTTTTTGACTATGTGGAGGGTTATACCATCAACAGCTACCAAAGTCGTGCAATCTTTCCTGTATTGGAACCATTTGGCCATGACCTGGATTATGCGTTTACAACCGACCAATCCCTAAGAAAAAAATATCTTTTTTATCCCCTCTATGATACTATTAAAGCAATTGCCCAAACCTACGCAAACCTCAACAGGTATATCATTCGGGGAAGTTCAAAATCATCGGGTGGTGCAAGTGGTGAAATTTCACTCAATGCATTCAATGTACCGCCGGGCTCCGTGACCGTAACCGCAGGAGGCATAACGTTACAAGAAAATGTAGACTATACAATTGATTATGTATCCGGCACCTTGCGAGTTATCAATAGTGCCATTAAGAGTTCTGGCGTTCCAGTAAATGTGCAATTCGAGAACAATGCAACATTCGGTGTTCAACAGCGAACCTACACGGGTTTGCGCTGGGATTATATTTTCAATCCGAAATTTTCTGTGGGTGGAACGATGGTGAGATTGAATGAAAGACCCTTCTTCACTAAAATGGAATATGGTTCAGATCCAATCAAAAATTCCATGACGGGTATTGATATGAATTACAACAGTGAATTGCCCAGACTGAATAAATGGCTCAGCAAACTGCCCTTCTATGAAGCGAACGGCGTGTCAAGTATTACAGCCTCAGCAGAGGCCGCAAAAATGAATCCGGGGCATGCACCACAAATTGGCAAAGGCGGAGCAGGGCTTGTGTATTTAGATGATTTCGAAGGAACAAGGTCAAGCATAGACCTTCGATTCCCTATCATTGGATGGAACCTGGCATCAACACCAAAAGGTGCAACAGATCGTTTTGGCAATACCTTATTTCCCGAAGCAAGTGCATTTGACGATCTTGAATATGGCAAGAACAGGGCTAAACTTGCATGGTACAATATTGAACCCATTCTGCAGGAAAAAAGGAATACCAACAACCCTTTAAGAAATGACATAGAACAACTTTCAGATCCACGCGTTCGCAGTGTTGGTCAG
>CANJEF010000100.1 GCA_947472965.1 Sphingobacteriales bacterium | reverse complement strand
TTAAAACCATTTATATTTTAATCATTTTCTTTTGATTCCACCACCCCGGCCTGCTGTCGCTTCGCTCCAGCCTGCCACCCCTCCTGTCCAGGTGTTTCATCCCGATATTGAGCGAAGCGAGATCATCGGGAAGGGGAATCATGTTGACTCGTCCTAAAAAAGTTTAAGTTTTATCTAAACAACATAAGTACTGAACCCAGGAGGGTAAGTATTATTACAAGTTTGCGGTATTGCTCGTCGCGGATCTTTCCTACCAATAAAACCCCTACAATAAAACCAATAGCAAGCGCTGGAATAAGGAACAGGTCTATTTTAAGTGTATCCAACGTGATGTTTTTCCAATAGAAAACCTGAAATGGTAACTTGAATAGGTTAATGATGAGGAAAATCCAAGCCGCTGTGCCAATAAAACTATTTTTATCTACACGCATGGCGAGGAAGTAAAGATTTGAAAATGCGCCTGCTAAATTTCCAATCATGGTTGCAAATCCTGCTGCCAATCCTGTTGATGCGGTAAATAACGGATGGGTTGGAACTTTTTCTGATTTCCGATATTCCATGCCAAGAACAATGATGATTGTAAATAAAATTATTCCTACCATCACATTGCGGAAGATCGATTCATTCATGTCCTTACCGAGAAACACACCCAAGAAAACACCAATCGCCATCCAGGGTATGATCTTCCAAAAATGTTTCCATTGTGCATGTCGGTTGTAATAAAAAACGGCAGCTATGTCTGCCATGCTGAGCAGTGGCAACACAATGCCAGTAGATGATTTACTTCCAAATACAATGGCCATCAGTGTTACAGTAAGCATGTCGAGCCCCTTGATACCGGCCTTTCCCAATCCAATGATGAAGGCTGCCGACATGATCATCGCCCAATCTGAAAGTTGAAAAGATAAATAGGCCTCCAATTTATTAAAAAGGGTTGTTGGATTGTAAGATAATGATTTTTAATAGTTAAATTTATAAATTATACGTAGAGGAAATTCAAAGTTTCTTTTACAATCAACTTCTATTAAATAGTAAATTATTTTCTATCAATAAAAATCTATAAAAACAATACCATGAAAAAATTATTACTTCTTAATTCATTTATTTTATTCAGCATCCTGAATCTAGTCGCCCAGCCTTTCCAGGTTAAGGTAGTTACCATTGTTGAATCAATCATTCCAAGTGGCTTGGGAAGATCACGCATGGTTTCAGCTAATGAAGATAGAAACTTCAAGGACTTCACTACAACCCGTGGGGGAGATGATGAAGAAAGAAATAAATCTGACCGTGATGATATCAGAGTCAGTGGATTTGATGAAACTAAGCTTTTGAATTTTTATAATATAGCCGGTATCCGTTTTCAAAATATTGCAGCGAACGATGCCATCATCTCTTCAAAAATCACTACCATGCTTTCAGAAGGATGGGATCTTGCTTTTGTAACCAGTGCTGTAGAAAGTGATGGAGGAAAGGATGATGGGAAAGGTATTTTTATAACAAGGTTAATTTTCAAACGCCCTAAAAAATAAATGAATTCAAGGCTAAGGGGTTTTTCAGGATTATTTTTTCGGTTGCTTGTTTTTTGGATGTTCGCTTTTTTCCTGGAAAGAGTGATGACCATGGTTTACTTTTTTGGTAAGCTTCCGAATCGGTCTTTTCGAAGCATCATTGATATTTTCATCAATTCCTTTCGACTCGATCTCTCCATGGCAGCCTACTTGATTTCTCTTCCGCTGGTTGTTGTTTTTACACTGCAGTTTGTCAACAGGGAAAAATGGTCCAAGTTGTTTTTAGCAACCTATCAGCCACTTTTTATCATCTTCTACCTGTTGATTGGTTGGTTAAACTTGAACCTTTATCGTGAGTGGGGAACCAAACTCAATTTTAAGGCTATCAATACCTTTATTCAATTCCCCTACGAAGTTGCCATATCAGGGATCTCCACTTCCCTGTGGATACCTGCGCTCCTCTATATATTCGTGGGATATTTTCTGTTGAAAATAAATAGGTTCCTACTTTCCAACATGGATTTTAATTTAATGGAAGGAAATAAATTGATGAAAGGACTCATCGCAATTGTGATATTGGCTTTTAATTTTCTTTTTATTCGTGGTGGATGGCAGCTGAGTCCTATCAATGTGAGTATGGCGCAATATTCAAACGTGCCTATTTACAATCACCTTTCCACAAACACCATGTGGCAGCTGATGCAAAACACCATGCTTGAATTGAGGCCGCTCAAATCCCAGTATGATTATTTCCCAGAAGAGAAAGTGAATTCATTGCTTACAATGAAAAAATCAAACGATAGCACCGTTCATGTACTGAAGTCAGGAACAACAACTCCCAATGTTGTATTAGTCGTACTTGAAAGCTATACGGCAGATCTTGTTGAAAGCCTGGGTGGTGAAAAAGGGATATCTCCTAATATTGAAAACCTGATTAAAGATGGATTACTGTTTACCAATGTTTATTCCAGCGCTGAGCGAACTGATAAAGGGTTGATTGCAATTTTGAGTTCATTCCCTTCTCAAGCCACCCGAAGCATCATCCGCGAAAATCTAAAGCAAGTTAACTTGCCATCAATCTCACAACAATTCAAAAAAAGAAAATATCATACTTCATTTTATTATGGAGGCGAGAGTGAATTTTTCGGATTGAAATCATACCTGCTGGCACATGATGTTGATTTGATTGTTGATAAAAATGCTTTTCAACAAAAGGATTTCAATTCCAAGTGGGGTGCACATGACAATATTTTGTTTGAAAAACACCTCGCAGATTTTAAGTCGCCGACTACGCCTTTTTTTACAACAGTACTCACCTTGTCTAACCACGAGCCGTTTGAAATTCCCGTTGCATCAAAGTACAAAGGCGCTGGACTTCCCACGCTTTTTAGGAATACCGCCTATTTTACGGATATGACTTTGGGAAATTATTTTCAACAGGCTCGGAAGCAGCCTTGGTATAATAATACCTTGTTCATTATTGTTGCAGATCATGGCCATCGCCTGCCACGGGAACAATTTGAGATCTGGGATTCCAGAAGGCATCGGATTCCACTGATATTGTATGGGAATCTGCTGAAGGATGAATTTCGCGGTACTAAAAATGATATCTACGGAAGCCAAACCGACATTGCCCAAACACTTTTTAATCAATTGGGTTTCACTACATCCCTATCTATTTGGAGTAATGACCTCTTGCGAAAAAATCGCAAAGGGGCTTATGCTTTTTTTGACTGGGACAATGGTTTTGGATTGGTAGGTGATGGTTTTTCCTTAAGCTATAACGAAGATGCAAAAAGACTGATTGAATTTAAGTCAACAGATTCGTCAATTCACATGGATGAAAAGTTAGACTTCGCAAAGGCTTATATGCAGAAGGTATTCAGCGAATATCTTCAGTTTTAATCAATGCTTTCTTTTTAAGTATTTTAATTTATTTGACTGTCAGGGAATCATCAATCATCCTGTTGTGGTATTGCTGCATAAACGCCTTCATAGTATATTCCATGCTGTCTTTCTTGTTTCCTATTGTATTGATTAAATTTCTCTTCAACATCGGATCGTTCGTGTAGTCAAATAATGATGAAGGGCTGTTGCCATTCATTTGTAAAACATATTGATCATTAAAGAGCTGAAATCCATTGTGGTAATTCATCGCCATGTTCTTGCTGTTGGTATCAAAAATATTTTTTCCGAAAGCAAGAAAAGGTTTTTGATAATGTAGATATGCAAGAACGGAAGGCATGATGTCAATTTGTTGTACAACCTTATCCTCTGCTTTCTTTAGGCTGCTGTCGCCAGGATGGTAGAAAAGTACGGGCACCGACATGTTTCCCCATGAAGTCTTGTATTCTGGCAAATAAGAGACTGATGCATGATCACCTGTAATCACAAACAATGTTTTTTTAAACCAAGCCATTTTTTCTGCTTTTGCAAAAAACTTTCGAAGTGCCATGTCGGTATATCCGATGGTTTCCCTCAGTGGATGATCTCCTTTTGGGAATTTATTTTTATAGATTGATGGAACTACAAAGGGTTCGTGAGATGAAACACTGAATATGGTGCTGATAAAAGGTTGCTTTAGCTCGTTGATTTTATCTGCTGAAAATTGAAAGAAAGGCTCGTCCCAAATTCCCCAGGTTCCATCAAAGTCCTTATCATTACCGTATTCATCCTTGCCAATATAATTGTCAACACCAATCAAGTTCATGAGTGCTTTGAATCCCATGGAGCCATTGGGCGCACCATGAAAGAAGGCAGTTGTATATCCTTTTTCTTTTAGCAGCGCAGGAAGACTTTTTGTCTTATTTGAAACATAGGGAGTGAGGATAAAAGGCATTTCGCCAGCCGGTATGCCCATCAGTACCGATGGCAAGGCATCTATTGATTTTCTACCATTGGCAAAGGAATGCAGCAATGTCCGACCTTCCCCAAGCAATGAATCTAAAAATGGCGTATATCCCTTGTAACTTCCGTTCGCCAATGTTTTATTATAGAAGCCTACTGATTCCCTGCCAAAGCTTTCAAGAATTATAATCACAACATTGTCGTATTTAAATGTTGTATCGGTTGAACCGGTATGAATCGGATTATAAATGGTTGAAACATTGTTTTCATCAAAAAAATGATCCCTTTGATAAAACTGTTGCTGCATTGTTCTTAAAATGCAAAAGGGTGTATTCAAAACCAAGTTAATCAATGCAGGGTCTTTGACGTATTCTCCTGCATTGCTCATGGTGATTGGTCTTGTTGTGTATTTGAAATCTCCCCTTACCCCTCCAACAAATAATGCCGGTATGGCAAACAGCATCACAACATTGCCAGTGTGCCTGTATAAATTTTGACTTGGCATGGAGACCGACTTGGAAATTCTTCTGAAAAGAATAAACAAGGTTGTTGTCAATGCTATAAAAATCGGAAATACATACCAATAGTGCAGAAGTGATTTCATCAGAATGACTGCAATGTTTTTTTCATTGGAAAATTCCTTGAAAATCATCCAAGTGGATCTTCTGAGGGTGAACCTGAAATAAATCATGTCTATTACACTGAATGCCAGCATCAATGTATTGGATATTAAATAAACCAGTCCAGCAAGAGAACGATATTTATGCTGATGCCTAAATGGTATTGGTAAAATCTGAAGTAGAATGAAAATCGAGTTGGTGTATAATACTGCAGCAAGATCGAACTTGATTCCGCCCGTGGTTATTTGGATCCACTCATTAAATGAAATGAAAGGGAAGTAGCTGGCATTCATGAAATAGAAAATGTATCTCGTGAGGGTCAGCAACAAAAATGAAACCCCGAGCTGCATCAAAAGTGCCGTGTAGATATTTGTATGGAGCCTTTTCATGGGCATTGATGGACAAAGGTAGAGATAAGTTTGTACTTGTCTTTTACAGGAATAATTTTATGGCAAGTCATTCACTCAATAGGGCAATGCAGTTTAAACAATAACGGTTAGAGCGTCAGGTAGGATGCCTAATTGCAGCACCTCGTTTTCCGTTTTCATGCATTCCCCATCAAGGTGTATGGGCTGTCCTATTTTGTATTTGAACCATCCAGCATTGGC
>CANJEF010000099.1 GCA_947472965.1 Sphingobacteriales bacterium | reverse complement strand
GGCCATATTATTATTTTGAGTTTCATCACATTGATTTTTATTTTTGGATCCATGAGCTCGGTGGCGGGATGGGGATTTTCTCCGCTGTCTATCGCATTCGCCGTTTTCATCTATCTAATTGAAATATTGGTTGCATTCATTCAGGCTTTCATCTTCACAAACCTAACTGCGGTATTTATCGGTCAGGCTTTCGAAGGTGGACATGATGATCACCATTAATAACGCTTTGTTCATTTTTAAAAACAAGTATCATGAGTTTTATGACAATTATGCTCGAAGTACAGCCTGGCTTATCTCATATTGGTGGAGCCATAGGTGCAGGCCTTGCAGCAATCGGTGCCGGTATCGGTATTGGTCAAATCGGTAAAGGTGCCGTGGAAGCCATCGCTCGTCAGCCCGAAGCGTCTAATGAAATTCGTGCAAACATGATCCTGACAGCAGCTTTCGTAGAGGGTGTTGCCCTTTTCGCGGTTATTGCAGGCTTGTTGGCTGTATTGAAATAATCAATACAATGCACGCGGTGGTATTGTAAGATAATTACAGTGCTTATCGAAAAAACAAACTGCATCCAAAGCACAGGGCGGAGGATGCAGTTACATTTAAAAAGTTGACTCAAAATATTTATTATGGATTTGTTATTACCTGGTATTGGACTATTGGTTTGGACGCTTGTTGCGTTTTTGCTGGTTTTTTTCATTTTGAAAAAATTTGCATGGAAAATCATAATTCAATCATTGAACGACCGTGAAAAAGGGATTGCCGATTCGCTTGAAACAGCCAAGAAGGTAAAGGCAGAAATGGCCCTGATGAAAAGCGAAAATGAAGCACTCATGCAAGAGGCGAGAGAAGAGCGCACAAAGATGTTGAAAGAAGCAAAAGAAACCAGGGAGAAGATGATCAGTGAGGCGAAAGAAATAGCAAAGTCGGAGGCAGCAAAAGTTATTGCTGATGCGCATGCTGCTATTCAAACCGAGAAAATGGCTGCGTTGACCGATGTTAAAAACCAAATTGGCAATATGGTAATTGATATCGCTGAAAAAGTAATTCGCAAGCAACTTGAAAATAAGTCAGAGCAGGAAAAATATATTCAGCAAATGGCTGGTGAACTTCATCAATTCGGAAAATAAAAAACATGCGTCAACCTAAAGTTGCACAACGATACGCAAAAGCACTCTTCGATTTGTCCGTTGAAACGGATCAGCTCGATGTGGTTAAGAGTGATTTGGATAATATCCTAGGCTTAAAAAATAGTGAGTTGGATCTTTTTCTTTCTTCACCGGTTATAAAAAGCGAGAAGAAAACAGCCGTTTTTGAGGCGATTTTTTCAAAACATATTTGTCCCCTTACGCTCTCTTTCTTCAAACTCATTTTTGCAAAGGGAAGGTCGATTGCCATGGCTGAGATTATGGAAGCCTTCGCTGAAATGTTTCGCAAGAAAAAGGGAATTCAGGTGGTTCAAATGACTACGGCATTGGCAGTATCACCTGAACTTAAGCAATCTATCTTAAAGACGCTTACCGGTATAGAGATGTTAAAGGAAAAGACAATTGAATTGAAGGAAAAAGTGGATCCATCTATTATTGGTGGTATGGTGCTTCAAATTGAAGACAAGTTGTTTGACGCTAGTATCAAGCATGATCTTCAGTTTATCAAGCGACAGTTTGTAAAAAATATGTACGTTAAGGATATTAGATAATATAAGAGTCAATTACAAAATAAATCAGAGTATATGATAGACATTAAACCAGATGAAATATCAGCGATTTTAAGACAACAACTGAGCAATTTCAATACATCTGCAGAACTTGAAGAAGTTGGAACTGTATTGCAGGTGGGAGATGGAATCGCACGTATATATGGTTTGAACAATGTTAAGTCCGGAGAACTTGTTGAATTTGAAACAGGTGTGAAGGCTATCGCATTGAACCTTGAAGAAGACAACGTTGGTGTGGTATTGATGGGCGAAGGCGCTAATATCAAGGAAGGATCCAAGGTAAAAAGAACCGGTATGATTGCTTCCATCAAAGCAGGGATGGGTTTAGTAGGACGTGTAATCAACACCCTAGGCGAACCTATTGATGGCAAAGGCCCTATCAAAGGGGAATTGTATGAAATGCCACTCGAGCGCAAGGCTCCTGGGGTTATTTTCCGTGAGCCGGTTAAAGAACCATTGCAAACAGGATTGAAAGCAATCGACGCGATGATTCCAATTGGACGTGGTCAGCGTGAGTTGATCATTGGGGATCGTCAAACAGGAAAAACCGCCATTGCAATTGATACTATCATCAACCAAAAGGAATTTTTTAAGGCTGGAAAGCCTGTTTATTGTATTTACGTAGCTATCGGCCAAAAGGCATCCACTGTTGCAGGTGTGATGAAAACATTGGAAGACAACGGAGCCATGGATTATACCATTATCGTAGCGGCATCTGCTGCAGATCCTGCACCGCTTCAGTTCTATGCACCGTTTTCTGGTGCAGCGATTGGAGAGTTTTTGCGGGACACCGGGAATGCTGCGCTGATTATCTATGATGATCTGTCGAAGCAAGCGGTAGCCTACCGTGAAGTTTCTCTTCTTTTGCGTCGTCCTCCGGGCCGTGAAGCATACCCTGGTGATGTATTCTATTTGCATAGCCGTCTTTTAGAAAGGGCTGCTAAGGTAATTGCCAAGGACGAAGTGGCAAGAAAGATGAACGACTTACCCGATTCAATCAAGCACCTTGTGAAAGGTGGTGGATCGTTAACAGCATTGCCTATCATCGAAACACAGGCAGGTGATGTATCTGCTTATATTCCAACTAACGTGATTTCAATTACGGATGGTCAGATATTCCTTGAATCAAACTTATTCAACGCGGGTATCCGTCCTGCTATCAACGTAGGTATTTCTGTAAGCCGCGTGGGTGGTAATGCACAGATCAAATCAATGAAAAAAGTTTCTGGTACATTGAAACTTGATCAGGCTCTTTACCGTGAGCTTGAGGCATTCTCCAAATTTGGTGGAGACCTTGATGCTGCAACAAAATCAGTTATCGATAAGGGTGCAAGAAATGTAGAAATTCTTAAGCAAGGTCAGTATCAGCCAGTTTCTGTAGAAAAGCAAGTTGCCATCATTTATTTGGGTACACAAGGCTTGTTGAAAGAAGTGCCTGTTCGTTCTGTTAAGGAGTTTGAAGAAAATTTCCTACTGGAAATGGAAAACAAACTTCCAGAGGTGCTTGCAGAATTCAAGAAGGGCAATCTTCCAGAAGACGGATTGAAATCCATGACAGCCCTCGCACAGGACCTGATCAAACAGTACAAGTAATAGAATGGAATTGGTACTAGCCTATATTAATTAATTCCAACGATAAAAAAATCCGGCTCATCTGAACCGGATTTTTTATTGCTAATATCGCCTTGATTCAAACCAATGACCTCGATTTTTTGTTTATTTTAAAATCAATCTAGCAATTGAATTCAGTTATACAAGTAGATCATCTTAGCAAGAGGTTCGACAACTTTACCGCTGTTGATGACCTTACCTTCTCCGTTCAGGAAGGGGAGGTTTATGGTTTTCTTGGACAAAATGGTGCTGGGAAATCAACCACCATTAGAATGATGCTGTCGCTTATAAAGCCCTCTTAAGGAAGCATCCATATTTTCGGACTTCCATTGGAAAAAGAACGTGAAAAAATTTTATCAAAAACTGGCGCAGTTGTTGAAAAGCCCGATTTGTATAAATACCTCAGTGCATATGAAAACATGAAATTGTTTTCTGTATTGAGTGGGCTCTCTCTCAGCCGATCTGAAATCATGCGACAACTGGCTGTTGTAGGACTTGAAACAAGGGCGAATGACAAAGTAAAAGTTTTTTCCCAGGGAATGAAACAACGATTGGGTATCGCAGTAGCACTGGTAAGCGATCCATCTCTTATCATTTTAGATGAGCCAACAAATGGATTGGATCCGCAAGGGATAGCAGACATGCGAAGTCTCATATTAATGCTTAGCAGGGAACATGGCAAAACCGTCTTGGTCTCGTCGCATTTGCTTTCTGAAGTGGAGCAAATTGCTGATAGTATGATTATTATTGATCGGGGTAAGAAAATTGTAGAAGGGAAGGTGAGTCAACTTATCAATCCGGCTGTTGTTCAAATGGAAATCATTTCATCGGATAACCTATATGCAAAGGAAGTTGTTATGAAGTCTGAATGGGCTGCTTCAATGATTTTTGCGTCACCAGAAAAAATATTGCTTGAAATTCAAAAGGAACTGATTCCGGAATTATTTAAATTTCTTGTTCAGCATGACGTTTTGTTAGTGAGTGTTAGAAGCACCAATACCCTTGAGTCATATTTTCTATCAATAACAAATGGATATGCAGTTTAGCAGAATCGTCTATATCGAGTTGTATAAGATTTTCCGAAAGCCACGGACGTACATTGCATTTGCTGCAATAGCAGCCATTGTTGGATTGATTCAATTGGGTTTCTATGCAGATGGGGATAATTTCATTCAATTTGGAATGCAATCACTTTCAGATTCATTTGATATTGGAGGTGAGGTATTGAATGGTTACCTTATGGCATACATTATATTACAGACCATGCTGATGCAAGTGCCATTGCTTATTGCACTTGTATCTGGCGATATGATTTCAGGGGAGGCAAACCTGGGTACCTTGAGGTTGCTAGTAACCAAGCCAATCAGTAGAACGATGCTCATTCTTGCTAAGTTTACTGCTTCAAGCATCTATACCATCACCTTGTTGATGTGGATGGCTATTTGGTCTCTTGGCATATCTATTTTGATATTTGGCACAAATGATATGCTCATTCTTAAAAGCGATCAGGTTACACAAATAATATCCAGTGATGTGCCATGGAGGTATGTTGCTGCCTTTGCCTTTGCATGTCTTGCCATGATAACCGTTTCTTCCCTCGCTTTTTTTCTGAGTTTATTTGCAGAGAATTCCATTGGTCCAATCATGGCTACCATGAGTATCATCATTGTATTCACCATATTGAACACACTTGATCTTCCGATATTCAACAGCATAAAACCTTTTTTATTCACAAGCCATATGTTGGGTTGGAAAGGTTTTTTTGATGTGAAGCTGAATGCGAGCAATGAACAAATCATTGGATCCATAGAAAACCTCAAGGCTGTCATGATTTCAGGCTCAATTTTGTTTTTTCACATTTTGGGTTTTCTTTTCGCTTCTATTGTCGTCTTCAAAAAAAGAGATATTCTTTCCTGATATTTCATCAAGGATTCTTGTAAATGCATTAAATTGATGCTGTAAAACAAGTAGTATGAAAAAAATCAGCCTCCTAGCAGTTGTATTCTCAGTATTGTTCATTTCAGCCAGTGCTGATGTGCGACTTCCTTCCATCATTGGATCACACATGGTGTTGCAACAAAAATCTACCGTGAAGTTTTGGGGATGGTGTTCTGCTTCTGAAAAAATTGTCATATCCACCAGTTGGGATACCACCAAGTATGAAACTTATGGCAACAATGGTGCACGGTGGGTTACTGAAATAAAGACGCCTGCTGCAGGAGGACCATATACCATTTGGATAAAAGCTAAAAATGAAATTGTTCTC
>CANJEF010000098.1 GCA_947472965.1 Sphingobacteriales bacterium | reverse complement strand
TATTGGAAAAGCATACATGGCTAGACCCAATCCCAATTCAATGAGAGTAATCACTGAAAGAAGAACAGTGGTTTTGATAATTTTTTTTACAAACTCATCACCTCCGGGTTCGTGGTGAAATGTAATTTCTGGATTAGCGCTATGTTCCATATTAATTTTTTTAAATATTGATTAGATCAGATAAAAACAAAGGAATACAAAAACCCAAACGAGGTCCACAAAGTGCCAGTATAATCCAGCCTTTTCGATCATCATATAATGTCCTTTTCTTTCAAATGTACCGTTGATGGCCATCACCAGCATCACTATATTAATAATAACCCCGGAAAATACGTGGAAACCGTGGAAACCTGTGATACCAAAGAAATAACCGCCAAATGCAACAGGACCTGGCGTGCCAACGTGATCTGCTCCGTGCGATGCAGCTTCAGCGGCAGGGCCCCAAGGGTTCATGGTTACAGTTGTTCCGATGTTTTGTAATTGACCGTTAATCAATACTGCGTGTTCACCGGTGATAAGATGTGTCCACTCCCAAGCCTGACATCCCAAAAATGCAAAACCTCCGATAACAGTCCATATCATCCATTTGATAACCCCTTGCTTGTCATTTTTATGACCAGCATGTACTGCCAATACCATCGTAACGGAACTTACAATGAGGATGAAGGTCATCAAACTCACGAATGCAAGTGGAAGGTTCGCATGACCTGCAAGAGGGAATGCATTGAAAACCACGTTCGGATCAGGCCAATAATTTTGACTAAAACGGATGGTACCATAAGAGATCAGGAATGCTCCAAAAGTAAAAGCGTCACTCATGAGGAAATACCACATCATCAGTTTACCATACTCAACGTTGAAAGGGCTTTTTCCGCCAGTCCACCATTTGGTTTGCATTTGTGCTTGGGCTGTTGCCATGTCTATTACTTTTTTTAAGGTTTTAATTCAACCGGAATTATTTCATCCAATTAAAAAATATAAATAAGTAGATCCATAAAATGTCTACAAAATGCCAATATGTTGCAGCAATTTCCAATGGGAGACTGCTATAATTTCTTTTTGAAATGCTCACCGCTCGAATCGCAATCACCACCAGGGTAACAACTCCGCCTACAACGTGCAATCCATGCAATCCCGAAATGGCCAGTAAAAACGAATAAGACGCATTGGATCCGGCACCAACCAATCTTATATCACTTTCACCAAATTGATAGAATCCTATTACTTGCAGAACAAGAAACAGCACACCAAGAATTGCAGTGATCATCAACCATCTTCTATAAATCAACATATTACGCTGCTTGATCGCCTTCAGCGAAAGATGCACCGTAACACTACTTAACAAAATAGTAATGGTTGAATACCAAAAAACCAATGGTATCTCAAGCATCAACCAATTTGCCTGGCTTCTCTTTACGATGTAGGCGCTAGTTAAGCCGGCAAACATCATAAGGATACTTCCTATGGCAACCCACAAGGTAAATTTATGTGGATGTATTTTTCTTTGCTGATCACTCATCACGTTTAACATCATTTTTATTTTAAGCTGCTTTATCGGCCAAAAGAGACAATAAAACAACCGGCAAGTATATATAAGAACCAAACATCACCCTGCGTGCCGCTTTCACATCCATTTCCTTAAACAACCGAATGCACTGCCAAAACATCGCAATGTTGGCAATTGATATGATAATAAGGCTTACTATACCACTCATTCCCACTGCAAATGGCAATACCCCAATTGGTATCAACAACACAGAATAAAGGATGGATTGAACCGCCGCATATTTTGTTGGTCCATCAACTGAGGGCAACAATTTGAATCCTGCTCTACCGTAATCTTCGTGCGACACCCATGCGATGGCCCAAAAATGAGGGAATTGCCAAATGAATTGAAGGGCAAATAAAACCCAACCCCCAACACCAAGTGACGGATCGCCTGCAGCCCATCCAATCAAGCAAGGTAAGGCGCCGGGAATGGCTCCAACCAACACTGCAATTGAATGAATTTTCTTCAGGGGCGTATAAATGAACCCATAAAGAAAAAGGCTAAATGCTGCAATACCGCCAGCAATCCAATTGAACCAAAAACCAATTATGAAGATCCCGAAAACGGCCGCTATCACAGCGAAAGTTGACGCTTCATCAACACTCATTCTGCCAGATGCCAAAGGGCGGGTAGCAGTTCGCTTCATTAATGCATCCGTATCCTTTTCCACGATTTGGTTGATCGCATTGGCTGCCCCAGTTACGAGCATACCACCTACAAAAAGTAAAAGAACTGAAACAATGTCGAAGGTTAACCCAGGTACAAGAAGGTAGCAAACAACAGAGGAGAAGACTACGGTGAAACTCAATGTGAATTTCATCAGCAGGTAATAATCTCTCAGCTTACTATTCCTTTTTGATGCCTCTCCCCGGTTCGATTCCTTCATTTGCATCATTTTATTTTTACTGTCTTTTCAGACAGCTATTTTTTCTTAGTGTGCTGATTCGTCAGCACCAACTGGCTCAACCTGTGAAATGAATTCCCTTCCGTCCTTTCCATAATCATACGCCCATCTGTGAACTTCAGGAAGTTCGCCAGGCCAGTTACCATGTCCAGGGGTTATTGGAGTTGTCCACTCCAATGTATTCGAACCCCATGGGTTTGTATTTTGAACTTTTCTTCCCTTAAAAATGGAATAAAAGAAATTGAAAACAAACAATAGTTGAACAGCAAATACAATCATCGCAACTGTACTGATGAACCTATTCATGTCTGCAAATTGATTGAACGACTGCCAGTTGCTGAAATCCGTGTAACGACGTGGCAAACCTGCAAGACCTTGGTAGTGCATAGGCCAGAAAATTAGATACGCTCCAACCAGTGTTACCCAGAAGTGAATGTAAGCCATGGTGTTATTCAGATAACGGCTGTACATTTTAGGGAACCAATGGTACACTCCAGCAAACATTCCGAAGAACGAAGCAACACCCATTACAATGTGGAAGTGGGCAACTACGAAATAAGTATCATGCAAGTGAAGATCCAATGTAGAGTTTCCAAGGAAAATACCAGTAAGTCCACCAGAAATAAACATGCTCACAAATCCGATTGCAAAAAGCATCGCAGGTGTTAACCTGATATTTCCTCTCCACAACGTTGTAAGCCAATTGAATACTTTAATGGCAGATGGAACGGCAATCAATAAGGTAAGCAATACGAAGAATGCTCCAAGGAATGGATTCAACCCTGTTACAAACATGTGGTGAGCCCATACGAGGAATGCAAGAATGGTGATTGCAAATAAAGAGCCGACCATTGCGAGGTAACCGAAAATCGGCTTTCTTGAATTAACAGAAAGAATTTCGGAAACCATTCCCATGGCAGGCAAAAGAATGATATATACTTCAGGGTGACCAAGGAACCAGAACAAGTGTTGGAACAAAATGGCACTTCCGCCTTCGTTTGGAAGGATTTCACCCTTTACTACAATTTCAGAAAGGTAGAAGCTCGTTCCCAAATTACGGTCGAACAACAGCAACACTGCGCCAGACAACAATACAGGGAAAGATAAGACGCCCAATACTGCAGTAAAGAAAATCGCCCACATGGTTAGTGGCATCCTGGTCATGCTCATTCCCTTTGTACGCAAGTTTAGGATTGTAGTAATATAGTTAAGTCCTCCAAGTAGAGAAGATACAATGAACAATGCCATTGAAATAAGCCAGAAATCCATACCCAACTTCGATCCTTCACTGGCTTGGCCAAGTGCACTCAATGGCGGATAGATTGTCCATCCACCAGCTGCGGGACCTGTTTGAATAAATAGAGAAGCGAACATAACAACACTGGCCAAAAAGAAGAACCAGTAGCTCAGCATATTCAAAAATCCTGACGCCATGTCTCTAGCACCAATCTGAAGTGGAATAAGAAAATTCGCGAATGTTCCACTTAATCCTGCGGTCAGTACAAAAAACACAAGTATTGTTCCATGCATGGTCACCAATGCATAATAAAACTCATTGCTGATGCGACCACCCTTCGCCCATCTTCCAAAGATATCCTCAAGGAAAGGGAATGACGTATCAGGATAACCCAACTGCAAGCGGAACAATACAGAGAAAAGTCCTCCGATGATCGCCCAAATAATTCCTGTTATCAGGAATTGTTTCGCAATCATTTTATGATCCTGAGAAAAGATATACTTTGTCAGGAAAGACTCTTCATGATGATGTCCGTGATCCTCATGTACTTCGTGTGCATGTACTGCTGCTTCCTCTTGGTGTCCGTGTACTACTGTTTCGCTACTCATTTTAAAATAGTTTGTTCGTTTTTTATTTGAGTTGTGCTAAAGGCTTTTGTGTTGCTTCAATTTTTGCAGCACTTGTGGTGTCTGCTACTGCTGGAACTGCTGCTTCTTTAACTGTTATATACTGTGGCTTTTTTGAGGTCATCCAAGCATCATATTCAGCTTGGGTTTCAACAATAATCACACCACGCATTGAATAGTGACCACTTCCGCACATCTGGTCGCAAGAGATTTCATATACAAAATCCTTGTTGCCGGTTATTTCTTTCATTTTCGCAGTGGTATACTTTGGTGTGAACCAGAGTGTTGTTGGTATACCTGGAACGGCATCCATCTTTAACCTGAAGTGAACCAATCCAACGTCATGAATTACATCTTGCGCATTGATAACCAATTGAACGGGCTTGTTTACAACAAGGTGCATCTCTGTTGCTTCAATATCATCATGACTTGCGCCATCTTCCCAATCAACACCAAGGGCATTGCCACTTGATGCATCAGTAAGGCGATAATTTTTTCTGCCCAACACATTGTCTTTTCCGGGATACCTCATCATCCAGTTAAACTGCTTACCGGTAATCTCAACAACCTGTGAATCTTTGGGAGCATCTCCGGTAATCTTAAACCAGTAGAACAATCCAAAACCCACCAACACTGTAAGAAAGATTGCAGGCACAACAGTCCAAATCAATTCCAATTTATTGTCGTGTGAAAAGAAGTACGCCTTTCGCTTGTCGGTATATTGATACTTGAATGCAAACCAAAAAAGAAGGATCTGCGTAAGCAGAAAAACCACTCCAGTTACTAAAAAAGTGAGCTTCAACATGAAATCAATTTTCTCGCCGTGATCAGAGGCGGCAGGTTGAGCCATCAAGGTTTTACCGTAGTAAGCCTCGTTGCAAAACCATGCAGCAATCAATCCCAACACAAGAAAAGCAATAAACATAAAGGCATTGATGCGGTTATTTTGCTTAAATGTTTTTTCCTCTCCCTTCAACACAGAGACGTATTCACTGGCTTTTGAGATCTGAAAAATAACCACAAATGCGAGCACAAAAATTACTAGAATGAAATAACCCGACATGAGCTTTCTATATTTAGTTAATTAAATTCAATTTCCAATTTCAATGAAATGCCTATGTATGGTGAATTGTACTTTCTTTGATAAAAGGGTGATACTTTATAGTCAGCGGTTTTTTCGCCAATCCCCTTCCAACAAAGAACATAATTAATCCTGCATACAGGGCCAATATACCAAATTCGAACCATCCAAAAGTATAATGTTCATGTACCGTTCCTGGCATTACCATCTGATAAAAATCAATCCAATGACCAAGGATAATCAGCACAGCTAAAAAAGTAATGGTAGTATAATTTCTCTT
>CANJEF010000097.1 GCA_947472965.1 Sphingobacteriales bacterium | reverse complement strand
TTCAAAATATACAACTTGGCAAAAACGATTCTACACAAAGCAGATACTAGAGGTAAAGCCGACCATGGGTGGTTGAAAAGTTTCCATACGTTTAGCTTTGCAGGATACCATAACCCAGAAAGAATGCATTTTGGTGTATTGAGGGTATTGAACGACGATACCGTAAATGGTGGTATGGGTTTCGGACAGCACCCACATGATAACATGGAAATTATCAGCATCCCACTCGAAGGCGACCTTGAACACAGCGATAGCATGGGAAATGTTACTGTGATAAAAAAAGGCGATATACAGGTGATGAGCGCTGGCACTGGCATTTACCACAGCGAATACAATAAGAACGCAAACGAGCCCGTCAAGTTCCTACAGATATGGATCTTCCCAAACAAGAAAAATGTTAGTCCCCGTTACGACCAAATCACCTTGAATGAAAATGACAGAAAAAATAAGTTACAACAGGTTCTTTCCCCAAATGAAAATGATGAAGGCGTTTGGGTTCACCAGGATGCATGGTTTCACATAGGAACATTCAACCATGGAAATTCAGAAATGTATTCAATTAAAAAACCAGGCAATGGAGTTTATGTTTTTGTACTTAAGGGGGTATTTTTGGTTGATGGCGTGGAACTAGAAAACCGTGATGGAATGGGTATATGGGAAACAGATCAATTCAAGCTGGAATCGGTGGAAGATGGTTCCGAAATACTTCTTATGGAAGTTCCAATGAAATAGTTTAATAATATTACTGAGAGTAAGCACTAATTTTTTCCTAAAAATTACTACTATTTATAATTTTTTTCTAGCAAATAATAAACTACGATAAATCTCCCGAGCCTGGATAAAATATCATTATACCCATGAAATATATCGCACGAATTCTTTTCTCCATCATTGCCTTGCTTTTTATATTTATAGTGAACGGACAAGATCGCTATACAGTTAAGCAAGGCGATCCCAATGGAATAAAAAAATGGTACATGAATCGACAGATCGCACATGTGATGAGTCACTATGGAATCGATTGGCTTGAAAGACCCGAAAGACAATATGAAGAAAACACAGCATTGCTATTGAAGAACCTGGATCTTAAGCCAGGAATGAATTTTGCAGATATCGGAGCAGGCAGTGGTTATTACAGCAATTTAATATCTAAGCGAATTGGAAACGGTAAAGTATTTGCAGTTGATGTTGAGCCTGAAATGATCACATACCTCAATGACAGAATCAAAAAAGAAAAACTGTCAAATATTGTCACGGTACTCGGATCAGAAACAAGTGTTTCACTTCCTGCATTAAGCATGGATATGATGTTGTTGGTGGATGTGTATCATGAATTTTCTTTTCCTTATGAAATGGGGCTGTCGATGTATAAGTCACTCAAGCCGAATGGAAAACTTGTACTGGTGGAATTCAGGTCGGAAGACGATGCTGTTCCCATCAAGACGATACACAAAATGAGTGAAGTACAAGCTGTTAAGGAATTGAATATGGCAGGTTTTGTTTTAGAAAAAAACATCAGCAACCTTCCCTGGCAACATTGCATGGTGTTTGTGAAAAAAGAGGGGAAATGATTTTTACATGAGCGTATAATATCGGATTTGATAAAAAATCATGCTGGTCGAACTTAAATCATTTGCCAGATGTTATAGATGATATACATTGCTATGAAAAAGATGATTATCCTTCTTGTATCCATTATAGGTACTTTATTCCTGATTCAATTTGTTATGGCAAAATCTACGAGCAATATTGAGAAACAAGCCTATCAGGTGATTCGAAAAGAACCTGAATTTGAGATCAGGTACTATCCTCCTGCAACCTTCGCTACGATTCAATCTTCAGCAAAATCCTACAGGGAATTGGGAAGCAGTGGGTTTCGGAAGATCGCGGGATATATTTTTGGTGGGAATGAATCATCTTCGAAAATTGCCATGACATCACCGGTGCACATGGATATCAGTGAAGAAGGATCTTCCATGAGTTTTGTGATGCCCTCTGAATACGACATCAAAACGCTTCCCCGTCCCAATGATGCCAATGTTCAAATCCATGAAACACCCGGCGAATATGCTGCAGCCATTACCTTTGGTGGATTTGCGGGTGATGGATCCATCAAAAAATATGCTGAGCAACTCGGAAAATTATTAGAAGAAAAAGGAATCAAAACAATAGGACATTACCGTTATCTTGGTTATAATCCGCCATATCAACTCATTGGAAGAAAAAATGAAGTGATTGTAGCGGTTGAATGGAAGGAGAGAAATTGATTATGCTTCCATCACCGTGACCCCTACGGGAGATGGTGATGTGCAAAACATATCATGTGATCTTACATCACCTTCCCCTGCGGGAGACGGTGATGGGAATAATTAACCCCAGCTATTTTCTAAAAAGCAAATTATTTAACTGCCGAATATCTGCTGGTGTTGTTCTACAACATCCACCAATAGCTTTGGCTCCTGCATCAAGCCAGAATTTTGCATTCTGAAGAAAATCAGGATTGCATTCTGTACTTGCATCCCATTTTTTATCCATGGCGTTATAATTCTCCCCTTTATTTGGATAAACGAGAATGATTTTTTTTGTAAGTGGCTGTGCAATTTTTATAAGTGATTCAATATGCTGTGGTGCAGTACAATTCACACCAATGCCGATGATCTCATTTGAATTATTCAATAAGTTTACAGCATCTTCAAATAATTCCCCACTACACAAATGCAATCCATCTTTACAACTAAAACTAATCCATACTTTTTTAGTAGAGTCTTGATACAATAAATTCTTTATTGCATTGGCTTCACTCAAACATGGAATCGTTTCAAAAGCCAAGATATCAGCTTCTGTATTCAACATGACATCTAGTCTTTCCGCATGAAATGATGTCAACGCTGAAAGTGAAACATTGGGATACCCTGTATATTCAGATCCATCTGCCAATGCAGCACCATAGGGCCCAAGCGATGCTGCAATAATTGGATAATGGATTACGTTATTTACATTATTCAACAAAAATTCTTTCCTTGCCTCTACTGCAATTTCTACACTCAGCTGCATAAGTCTGATTGCCTCTTCCCTGCTATACCCTTGTTTTTCAAAGCCCATGAAGCTTGCCTGGTAAGAGGCTGTTGTAATAATATTCGCACCAGCATTTAAATAATCAAGGTTCACTTGCTTAATCAGCAATGGATTTTCAGTCAATATTTTTGCCGACCACAATGGATGATTCAAATCCGCTCCCCTTGCTTCCAGCTCAGTTGCCAATGCACCATCGAGGATAACAAATCCTTGTTGTTTAATAATATCATCAAAGGTTGAAAGCATAACTTAGTAGATCTTTTAAAATTTATATTTGTAAAGTTATCCAAATTTATTTGGATGATGCAGTCCGGTCAGCACGTCTAAAAAATATATCAAACAACAATGGTATATCATCCAACAACCAATTTAACTATTCACGCAGGGTAACACAAATTGCGATGAATGGACGATATGTATTTGGTCGAATACAACTTGATTTCTAAATTATTAAATTCATTACTTATAATGCCCGCCATTCATGGCGGGTATTTTTTTGGAGTTTATATGTTGGTACTTATCTACCGTGTGAGATAACGTAATGTTTTAAATTAAATCGCTAATTTTAAGTGCACTTCAATAAACATATCCGTTCCGGCTTTTATAAAATTTATCAAGATGAGACCACTGCCATTTTTGTTGCTATGTATTTTGATGATAACCGCAATCGCATCCTGTGAAAAAAATACTGCCACTTCTACAACAACAGATATCGCAGTAAAACCATCTTTTGAGATCATTCAAGAAAAGATTTTAAATACATCTTGTGCATTTTCAGGTTGCCATGCATCCAGCTCGGACCCAAGTTTTGCACAACATGGACTAGTCCTCGCACCAGGAAAATCCTATGCAAATCTGGTAGGAGTCACACCAAAAAATAGTGCTGCTGCCGCATTGGGGATGAAGCTTGTAAAGCCGAATGACCTTGATAACAGTTTTCTCATTCATAAAATAGAATGTGAATCCGGACACCATTCAACAACAGCAAACTTTGGAGCAAATATGCCCCTGGGTGGAAACTTCCTTACCAAAGGACAAGTTGCCTTCATCAAAGAATGGGTCGCCAAAGGAGCAAGTGCTACAGATGGTTCTGTTAATCAGTCATTGTTGAAAGATACCTCCGTATGTCAGCCTTCAATCATACCATTAGAAGCACCCCCGGCAGGAAGTGGATTTCAAATGAAGATCGCTCCCTTTGATATCGCCCCAAATTTTGAAAGAGAAATTTTCATCAGAAAAAATACGCCCAATACACAAACCGTTTACGTGAACAGGATTCAAATGAGAGGGATGTCGAACAGTCACCACCTCGTAGTATACTCTTTCAGAAATCCAGCATCACTCCCTGCTGAAAATCTAATGAGGGATCTCCGCAACTCCAACGGAGTACTCAACCTTGAGTATTTACAAAATCATGTTTTTATGGGAGGAGGTACAGATGTGAACACAGATGTTACCTTACCTACAGGAGTAGCGCTCAGGATCAATCCATCAACACCGTTGGATCTCAACGCACACTATTTCAATAAAACTTCATCAACCCTGAAGGGTGAAAACTATATCAATTTTTATACCGTTCCTGAGAACAGCGTGAAGAATATAGCAAGAACATTTGACCTCAATAACCTTGAGATCATCCTGCCTGCGGGAGAGAGAAAAACATTGGTAAAAACGTTCACCTTCAACGAACTAACCAGAGTGGCATTGCTGACTTCACACTTTCATAAACTGGGTGAAAAATTTGTCATCAAGATCTATGGCGGTTCGAGAAATGGAGAAGTCATCTATACCAGTACAGACTGGGAGCATCCCGCCACTGTTTCTTTTACTACGCCAATCGCACTCAAAGCAGGTGAAGGACTTACATCGGAAGTAACCTATTACAATAAGACAAACAAGACAGTAACATTTGGTCTGACCAGTGAAGATGAAATGAACATCATATTTGGATATTATTATTGAGCATGCATTCAGGTAAAAAATGATACTTGTAATTCATGGAGGAGGTTTTATAAAGAGAGAGAAAGGAAAGCCGATCACCATGCTAAGCAAAGGCAATTTGGTCATCATAGAAACTGCTATAATTAACTCCCGTAGTTAAAAATATAATTATTTTATGCAAGGTGTAATGATGAATGATGTTGGGAAAAAAGAGACGACAATTTGGATGAATCCAGTTTCACAAGAAGAACTATCACAAAATTGATTTTACATTTCACTGTCTTCAAAGACTTCCTTTCCTTTTAACAGGGATACGCAAATGGTCGAAATCAAAAAAACTTACCTTAATTTTTAGTGCACCTTTTGTGTATATAAATAAGTAAAGCCCCGGGAGAACCCGGGGCTTATTTTTATCTAACTCCTAACTGTAAAACTAATTGTCCAGATTCCCTGTAATTCGTTCGCCTTTTTGTACAAAAGAATCAATATACAATCTTGTTCTTCTTTTGGCCTCCGCCAGATTGCGTACATTAAGATTAATATTTAGCAAATCAATCAACCAAGGTATTTTTTGATCGCAATTCATATATTGTTCAACCAGGTCCATAGCAATGGGAAGTGTCGTGACTTTGGATTCTTCAAACACATCCTTCGAAGAGGCATTTAAAAGTTTTTGATACTCCTCATCCAT
>CANJEF010000096.1 GCA_947472965.1 Sphingobacteriales bacterium | reverse complement strand
TCATGCTTATTTCAACCTCACCAAACCAAGGGTCTTTATATGTTCCTGCATAAGGTTCGATGGAAAATTTGCCACCAGCTTGCTTTATTTTTTCTTCAATTCCTTTTGATACGTCATCTAATATTTTTTTTGCATTGGCTTCATTGGCAACAACGCGGTCGTGCAAGATTTTTACCCAATCATACCCTTTCACTCCTATGTAGCTATCTTTTATCGTGCTGCTGATGGCACTGAATGCTGCTCCTACTTGTTGATTGGTGAATACAATGATACCGAGATTGATTTCAGGGAATAGCATTACTTGTGTGACAATACCAGCAAGACCGCCTGTATGGGTTACTTGTTTGTATCCCTTTACATCACTTAACCCCCATCCCAAGCCATAAGTTGCAAAATGTGTATTATAAGGCGCTGTTGTTCTCACGGGTTGTATGGTTTGAGGAGACCACATTTCTTCATGTACGTCATCACTGAATAATTTATATTGAAGTTGATTGCCATATTTTCCATGATTCATTTGCATCATGATCCATTTACTCATATCTGTTACATTGCTCCAAATGCCTCCGGCAGCATTGGCGCTTTCACTCCAATCGATGTCTATTGTTTCCACCTTTCCATTTACCGGTGCATGTGGACGAATAATATTGCTTTTATCTTTCAGTCTAGATACTGATGCTGCAGATGCATTCATGCCCAGTGGTTTCATGATGCGTTGTTCAATGAAATCTTCCCACGCCATCCCCGATGCTTTGGCAATGACTTCACCCGCAACGATGTATAAGTTATTGTCATAATCATACTTGCTTCTGAAGCTTGAGGTTTGTTTGAGGTATCTAAGATTGTGGATGATATCTTCTTTGGTGAAGTTGCTTCCATCCGGAAACATCATCAGGTCACCGGCGCCCAATCCCAAGCCGCTGCGGTGAGTCAACAGATCACGGATGGTGAATTCATCTGTTACATAAGGATTATACATTTTGAAGCCTGGGATATAATCTGTTACCCGGTCATCCCATTTTAATTTTCCTTCATCGATGAGCATGCCCAATGCCGCACTGGTAAAGGCTTTTGAATTGGATGCAATTCCAAATTGGGTGAATTCATTTAGTTTTTGTCCAGTTTTTAGTACTGCAATTCCATATCCTTTTGCATGAATCAGTTTATTGTCTTTCACCACAGCTACGGCAATGCCGGGCACATTGAATGTCTTTAATACCAATTCAGTAACAGAATCAATCTCTTTGCTGCTGATGGGTTGGGAAATCTGTTGAGAATGGGTACTATTTATGTGGAATGCAGTGATTGTAAAAAATAAAATACATTTTATGATGATTTCTTTCATACGACTTATTTATCCTTAAAGTTACGGTATAGCAACTATTAAAAATACGGTCACGTGATGATGAGAAATCATCAACCATATTCACCAAATAAAGCGATCTGTTATTGGTGGAGGGTTAACTTTTGGCCGACTTCAAAAGGGCGTTTATTTTTTTTCCTTCCTTTGAATTTTTCAATTCGATTGCTTTTTGGCCAAAGGTCCACAGTGCAAAAGAAAGTTCCTTTTGTTTGATGATCTCATCGGGAATCACATTGGTGTCATCTCCTCGTTTGGTTTTGATGATGATGACGCCATTAGCACCCCTAACCCCATACATGGCAGTAGCAGAAGCGTCTTTCAATACTTCCATGGAAGCAATATCATCGGGGTTAATGGTGTTGATATTTGATATTGGAACGTCATCTACGATATAAAGCGGATTGCTATTTGAATTAATGGAAGTGATTCCCCTGATCCGAACTTTTGGACTTCCCCCTGGTGCGTTGTCGTTCCCTACAAAAACTCCAGCTGATTGACCTGCCATCTTTTGGTTGATGGTACCGCTGGTGCTTGCGAGTTGCTGGCTGCTGATTTTCCCATTTGGAGTAACCGGTTCGTTTTTTTGCAGCTGTTTGTTTTTTGCAGGAATAAATTCTAGTCCCATTCCAGCCGAACCATCTTTCCCTTTGCCACTCAACAATTTGATCTTTGCTATTTGATCCAAGCCAATAAGCGTTGTGTCGCTTGTTGAATAGGTTTTGTTCTCATTGATTTCACCATGAAAGATAATTAAGGTATCGTGAAAAATATGAAACGATCGGATGTCTGTATTTGAATTTGATGAGGTTGAAAAATATTTGTTGAGAAATTGAAGTAGCTCAACTTGTTTTTCAGAATTAATTTTTTGTGCATTTGCGCTAAACACAAATAATAAAATTAAAATCAAATTCAATATTTTTTTCATCGTTAATTTTTTATCTATCACTGATATAAATTATAAATTTTTAAGGCTTTTGTTGTTCAAGAAATTGGAGTTTAACTGGGCCTAGTAATCCTGATTCTTCCAATGGTGAATTTTCATTCAATAAAGGAAGCACCATGAATGTTATTTTTTTTGCACCAGGTTGTGCATCTCCAATCAGTCGATTCACCCATGAATTTACAACCTTTATTTCGATGTTATTTATTCCGGCATGTACAAAAGATGTTATATCTGTCATAAAAGGTTGTTTCCAAAGTGTAGCTGCTTTCTTACCATTTACATATACTTCGGCAAGATTTTTCACTTCACCTAAGTCTATTTGAACCACTTGGTTTTTAGTGACTGCTTTCAAATTGAATGAATTTTTATATGTTGCAATCCCTGAAAAATATTTTATTCCCTCTTCGTTTCTGGTTGTAAATGAAACCAGGTTTGAAAATTCAATTGATTCCTTTGGTGCGCCTCTACCCTCTTGAAAACTCACCTTCCATTTTCCTTCAATTGATTGTGACGCCATTGATTTCAATGCCGGCAACTTTAATTTATCTGTTTTTGTATTGCCTTCAAATACAATGAAATAGGCATCCCATGGGTTGAAATTTAGATCTATCAACGTTCTCCCATCTTTCATGGTATAACCAAGTTTGCTTACTTCCCCTGTTTCAGGATTAAATTTCATAGGCGTTTTGCCATATACCCTGAAAGAAAGAGTTGCCTGATTATTTTGGGCAGACCTGCTAATAAGCCAATATATTTCCTTGTATGGCAGTTTGCGGTGAACGTAAAGTATCTCTGCCTGTTGATTGCTGATGAGTACATCTTCAATCAAATCAAGTTTATTCAATTCCTCCTTGATGTTTTTATCAAACTGGACACTCGGAAATTTTTTCAATTCAACCAATGATTGTTGAAAGGCTTCACTGTTATCTGCAAGGCTTGGTGAAGAAATGGGTTGTTGCCCTGTGATGGAGATGCCTGCTCTCGCAAAGTCTACCAGCTTGTTCAATACCTTTAATGTCATTTTCCTTGCTGTTGAATCCAATACAAGCAGGGAATACTGCATGCCTGTTTTCGTGATGAGCTTTTTATTTTCAGGTTTCACCATATCAATGAGTACAGTTGCATTCGCAAAATCATATTCATATCCTGCAGGAATTGCAGGAAGTGATTTGTTGAATTGGGATGTGATGTTGGTGTTTTCACCATAGAAGTAAAGCACATCGGCTACAAACCTGCCTTGTTGCAACATGAACGAACTTCTTGCTAAATAGTCCGTCCATACCCTTGCCTGTTCTGCCCATGTTTCTTGCCTGGTAAACCACTGTCCAAATGGACCAAGAGAAAAACCCGGGAGCAGACTATCCAATGGCTGATGGACGGATGTATGGATCACAAACCTATTCAAGCCTGATGCCATTTCCATGTCGGCTGTTCTCTTGAGGGTCCCTGGGTGTGGACTGAAAGAGTTTCCAACGGTTGTCATGGATTCACCGGCAACAATATTTTGTCCATATATATGGGCAACAGAAGCAGACTCCCTGATGTCGGCGCGACTGCGAATTTCTTCATCTGTGCCGGAAGCCAAGGCACCGGGTTGCCACATGGCTGCCATGGGTATGTCTGATTTTCTTTTCACATCCATGCCATCCGCCAGATAGATCCTTCCATTCTCATGTGATTCTGTGTAACGCTTCATACCCCTTTTAGCCAGCAATTCGCCAATCAGGTCATAGTGTTTTTCAACAATCAGCTCGCCAATCGTTTTTCTGAAATCCCAAAGAAATTTTTCACTTTGTGCCAAGTCGCCTACAATCCTTCCAACAAGCACAGGCATCCAGGGATGCATGTCGTATCCTCTTTTTCCTTTAAATAATTCAAACATCTGTGGTGTCCAATTCATATGCCCAGCCTCATAGCTATCCAGTACCATATGCGTTAGTCCTTCTTTTCCCATTAAGTCATTCGTTGCATCTTTGTATTGGTTGAGGTAATTTTCCATATACCTAGTTACTGCAGCTGAATCAAGTTTATCCACTTCAAGTCCTGTTGCTTCTGGTGAAGCCGGATGGTTTTTTTTACCAGTGAGAGAGTAACCAAAGCGGTAAATGATCCAGTCGCCTTCCGGTGCATTCCATTGCAGACTCCCGTCTTCCTTCATCATCATGGTTAAGTCAATAACCTGATTAGGGGTAGGTCCCGATGGGTTGTAAGCAATCTTGTTTTGTTCCTCGCGGTAGGGGTCAAACCCTGCCTTGGCTTCAAATAGATTCACCCTTGGGGTGCTAAATACATTGAATTCTGATACCTTGATTCCTGTTGGTTCTTTTGCTGCCTGCATACCGAACAATGCGCCAATACCAGGATCAGCTGGAGGCAAGGTTATATAACAAAGTCTGATATACTTTGCCTTTAAAGGGATGAATGAAATAGTTGTTTGCGAAGTGATGGTTCCGGGAATTTTAGCGAGGTTGAAAAAGTCTATTCCGTTTATGCTGTATTTCAACGACCTGTTATCTGGCCCACCGTTGAATACCGCCATTTCTCCATATCCCTCATTGGCTAAGGTGACACTTGAAATGGCAATGGCTTCTGGATATTCATATTGAATCCAAATTTCTTCTCCGGCATTTTTGGGAGGTAAGTAAATGAAGTTTTCTAAATCTCCATCATTGAGATCATTGAATGAAAACTTGCCAGCACTTGCTGTTACAATTGGCTTCTTATCAATTGTAATAAAATCATCGGAAGATAATGGATAAGCAATAACAGCAATGTCTTTGTAAAATTCCTGCTTTTTAGAAGCGTTTTCACCAAATCCACCTTCAGCGAAAGGGGTGTTTTGCATCGGACCAGTAATAGTTGATGGGGCAGCTATTTTTATGTTTACTTGCTGACCACCTTGTATGATTTGTTCAGACCATACATATTTTTTCATGGCATCTGCAGGTGCTACCCATGGTCCGCCTGTGACGCTCCATCCAGGTGAGCCTGCAATGGCCATTTCCAAATCTTTTGATTTGGCTAGCGCAGTGGTAAATGCAAAAGCATCTTTCCATGCTGGCGTCATATAGGTCAGTTTATTTTTAACCATCACTGGTGTGAAGAGGCTGGCGTCAAAATTTTGAAACCCTGCAATACCTGATCGTTCCATCCAATCGAGGTCTTTCCGAATACCTTCTTTTGTGATGTTGCCATTCATCCAGTGCCACCAAACCCTCGGTTTTGCTGTATTGGGAGGTGTTTTAAAACCTGAATCAATAGAATCTTGTGCATTCGCCGAAAGAAAAATAAAAACAATAGATATGAGCGTCAAGAACTTCTTCATGAAATTTGAATTATGTTTTTCAATATAGCCATTTTATTAGTTTGCTAATGTTTTGTGCTAGTTAGATACATTCAAGGATTCCTACTTGGACATGAGGCCTGGTGCAATTAATTTTAATACATTGAGCGAAGCTAGATCATCGGGAAGGGGAATCTTTTTGTTGGCGCACACTAAAAAAGTTTACAGGTTAAGTAATTAATTCTAAATCAGGTATACAAGATTCCCATCCCTGTCCAGGTGGTTCATCCTGACATCGAGCGAAGCGAGATTGTAAGGGAGGGGAATCTTTTGTTTGTATTTTAATAACACAACACGCTATTAAAAAAATCAAGTGCGC
>CANJEF010000095.1 GCA_947472965.1 Sphingobacteriales bacterium | reverse complement strand
ATTCACTTGTTTCAACGTAGAATAATGATTGCGGTCTGGCCCTCCTAAATATTCAGTCCATTCTACTGGATCAATATCACGGAAGCAAAATACCAGCAGCAGCAATATGGCAAGAAATGATTTCATAATAGGTGGATGATTTTTTATGGATTAAACTCCCTTCATCTTAAAATTAAAAAAACAACGGGGTATTCGAATCATTTTGTTTTAACTTGGCCAAAAGAATTTTCATGAATTGGCTCTTGCTCGCCATTGCCCCCGGCATCGCCATCTCACTATACATCATCTTCAAGGACGAGTACAACCGGGAACCCCGGCGGCTCCTCCTTTTCAGCTTCATACTAGGCCTGACAGCCATTTTTCCGGCACTTGTAATTGAGAGTCTGCTCGAAAAACTGCTAGTTGGTCCGTTATTTTTAAACATTCCTGGCATCGCATTTAAAGCCTACTTTTCGGTGGCACTTGTAGAGGAGCTTTTTAAGTTTCTCATGCTCTATGCATATGCATACCGCCAACCTGAGTTTGATGAACCATTTGATGGCATTGTTTATGCTGTGATGGTGGGGATGGGGTTTGCAACACTGGAAAATATTTTCTATGTGTCCCAATATGGAATGGCAACAGGATGGGCTCGGATGTTCCTGGCAGTTCCAGCCCATGCAAGCTTTGCAATCATGATGGGCTACTTTATGGGCAAGGCAAAATTTGATGTAACCCGCAAAGGGCAGCTTCTCGCTGCTGGTTTATTTTGGGCTACTTTTTTTCATGGCAGCTACGATTTTTTTCTGTTCCTTCAGAAAAACGCGATGGTAGTTGAAAATACATCCTCTTTGTTATTGATTTTGGGAGCAATCATTTCACTCATTATTGGCATCCTTCTTTCGAAAAAAGCAATAAAATCTCATCTGTCTTTATCAAAAAAAACTTTTACAAGCCAATAAACGATGCATCAAATAAAGGCCGTTTCAATAGAAGAAATTCCCGTCATCCAAGAGCTTAGCATTGAAATATGGAACAAAGTATATCCACCCATTATAGGCCAGGAGCAGATAGACTACATGTTGAACATGATCTATAGTGATACATCACTTCAAAAGCAAATGACTGAAATGAAACATCAGTTCATTATTATTTGTGATGATGATGATACCACCCCAATTGGCTTTGCATCCTATTCAATCAAATCGATCGATGAGCCTACCATAATCAGGCTGAACAAACTATACCTTCAACCGGAATGCCATGGGAAAGGACTAGGGAAGTCGATGCTGGACTACATAGTGACTGAAGCCAAGCAACTTGGGGGCACAACACTGGAACTCAATGTGAACAAATACAACCCGGCAATAGCCTTCTACAAAAGGCAGGGTTTTTGCATATCATCAGAAACGGTGGTGGATATTGGGCATGGCTATGTAATGGATGATTATATTATGACCCTGATACTTTGATATAAATGAGGGTGGCATTGGGTTTATTCATATCAATAGGCTAACTTTGCCGAAATTTTCAAACGCATATGACAACATCAATTGGAAACAAAATCGACTTCGCCTTGCCATACAAGGTAAAAGACATAACCCTGGCAGAATGGGGACGCAAGGAAATCAGGCTCGCTGAGGCAGAAATGCCAGGACTGATGGCCATTAGAACTGAATATGGACCTTCACAACCACTTAAAGGTGCACGTGTTGCGGGATGTCTGCATATGACGATCCAAACTGCGGTTTTAATTGAGACCCTGGTTGCTCTTGGAGCAGAAGTTAAATGGAGCTCTTGCAATATCTTTTCTACACAAGACCACGCAGCAGCAGCCATTGCAGCAGCAGGCATCGGTGTTTTTGCATGGAAAGGACAAAGCACAGAAGAAGCTGACTGGTGTATCGAACAAACCTTGTTCTTTGGTGGAGACGATAAGCCATTGAACATGATTCTTGATGATGGTGGTGACCTTACCAACATGGTATTGGATCAATTCCCTGAATTAGTAAAACATGTAAAAGGAATTTCAGAAGAAACAACAACTGGTGTTCACCGTTTATATGAGCGTGTAGCAAAAGGAACACTCCCAATGCCAGCCATCAATGTAAATGACAGCGTTACCAAATCAAAGTTCGACAACAAATATGGTTGCAAAGAATCGTTGGTAGATGCAATCAGAAGAGCTACAGATGTGATGTTTGCAGGTAAGGTTGCCGTTGTTGGTGGATATGGTGATGTAGGAAAAGGATCAGCAGCATCATTAGCCGGTACCGGTTGCCGCGTTATTGTAACAGAGATAGATCCAATCTGTGCATTGCAAGCAGCAATGGATGGATTTGAAGTAAAGAAAATGATTGATGCTGTTAAAGAAGCGGATATCGTTGTTACTGCTTCAGGTTGTCGTGATCTGATTACCGCAGAACACTTCAAGGCGATGAAAGACAAGGTTATTGTTTGTAATATCGGCCACTTTGATATCGAAATCGATGTTGCCTGGTTGAACACAAATTATGGACATACCAAAGACACCATCAAGCCACAGGTTGATTTATATAACATCGATGGCAAAGACATTTTGCTATTGGCTGAAGGAAGGTTGGTTAACCCTGGTTGTGCAACAGGACATCCAAGTTTTGTAATGAGTAACTCCTTCACAAACCAAGTCCTTGCACAAATTGAATTGTGGACCAACCATGCCAACTACGATAAAAATGTTTTTGTGTTGCCAAAACACCTCGACGAGAAAGTTGCAAGACTCCATCTGTCGAAAATCGGTGTGGTGTTAGATGAATTAACAACGGAACAAGCTGGTTATCTCGGCATACCTAAAACAGGTCCTTTCAAATCAGACCATTACAGATATTAATAGCATCTTTAAAACCCGGTAAATTTGCCGGGTTTTTTATTTTAGAGGATATATGACAAATCATACCTCCTTTTTTCAATAATTTAAAGAACTTTGCAACAAGAAAAACCATTAATCAAAACCCTGCAACAGAAGAATGACAAAACTCTCAGTAAACATCAACAAGATTGCAACGTTGAGAAACAGCAGGGGCGGTAACAATCCTGACCTGATTAAAACAGCACTAGATGCTGTGGCATTTGGAGCGGATGGAATCACCGTACATCCCAGGCCAGACGAAAGACATATTCGCTATAACGATGTAAGAGAGTTGAAAAAAATATTGAATGTGGAATTGAATATTGAAGGGAATTGCAGTGAAGACAAATTCGTTCAACTCGTTCTAGAAACAAAGCCAGCACAAGTAACCTTGGTGCCCGACGCAGAAGGTCAATTGACTTCAGATCATGGATGGGATACCATTAAACATCAAACCTATTTAAAGGAAATGATCAAGGTGTTTAAAAATGCAGGAATAAGGACCAGCATCTTTTGCGATCCTGAATCAGCCATGGTTGAGGGTGCCAAAGAAACAGGAACAGATCGAATAGAACTTTACACAGAATCTTACGCGCGTCAATACCTGGATTCCCCTGAAGATGCTATCCACGCTTATGTAAATGCATCGGCAAGAGGAAAAGCATTGGGCTTGGGTATCAATGCTGGTCATGACCTGGATATGAATAACCTGGCTTATTTTATCAAAAACATTCCATATATTGATGAAGTAAGCATTGGCCATGCATTGATTTGTGATGCTTTGTATCTTGGATTGCAAAACACCATACAACTTTACAAACGACAACTACTTAAATACTAAATAAAACAACCTAAAAATTAAATTATGAAAAAAATCATCAACTCAACTTTGATCTTTGCATTCACAATGATCAGCTTGTTGGCATGCTCACAAGATCAAAAGCCTGCAAGTCCTGCACTAAAAGCATCTGGAAAATCAGGCGCTGCTAACATCACCATCAGCTATGGTTCTCCTGCAGTTAAAGGAAGAAAAGTGTGGGGAGAACTTGTACCTTATGGAAAGGTTTGGAGAACAGGTGCCAACGATGCCACTGTTATAGAATTTGATACAGATGTAAAAGTAGAGGGCCAAACTCTCGCAAAGGGATCTTACAGCCTTTTTACCATCCCTGAAGAGTCTGAGTGGACAATCATTTTCAACAAGAAACCAAAGCAATGGGGTGCCTATAGCTACAAGCAGGACGATGATGTATTGAGAGTGAAGGTAAAGCCTGGTAAATCGGCTTCGTTCAATGAAACATTGAATATTTCTGTTGCAGATGGAAAGGTTTATATCCGTTGGGAAAATATTGAAGTTCCAATTAGCATAAAATAAAACAATCAGTTTCCTGAGAGAAGCCATTGAATGAACGAAGGCATTACTCGGGCCCATGTTTCTGTGTTATGGCCACCGTCTTCCAATTCAAGGTAAGCCAACTGACTGCCTCCACGGTAACCAATTTTTTCCAATGCTGCAATAAGATCAATGGTATCATCGATAGAATCGATGATACCATTTTTGTTTCTATCTGCTATTTCATCAAGTTGACCCGCCTGAAAGAAAAAACGTTGGCCTTCAGATGCAATTTTAGAACGAATTTTTTTATGTATGATGCGGTGCTCATTGTCATCATAGCCCTCTCCTAATGCCTTGCTCCTCCACCAAAAAGATCCACTGAAAACTCCTGCTGCTTTAAACTCGTGCTGGAAATCCATCGCAATATCAAAAGCCATGAGTCCGCCCAGTGAAAATCCAAGAAAATACTTCTCATTAAAATCATTCACAAGAATATATTTTTTAATACCCGGCAACAATTCAAATAGGATAAAATTTCTGTATTTTTCTGCCCTTGCACCTCGTTGTTGGTAATCAGGAAAACCCACAACGCCATACTCTTGCTTTCTATCAGCACCAGCATGAATGCCCACACAAATCAACTGTGATGAGCCTTTCAATCCCGACAAGTCTTTAACTGTTTGTAAAAAGTTCATTTTAGAGAGATCCTGTCCGTCATTGATCAACAATAGATTGAGTTGATCTTCACGATTCAAAGCTATGGGAACATAGATTTCAAAAATAACAATTCGGTCCAGGTAATCAGAAAAAATAGATTGTCGTAATACTTTCATTGAAGAAACAAGTATGCTTGTAAAAAGGTAAAATTAAAAAATGTATTTCCATCTTCCGCATTTAAAATCAGGAACAACAATATAAACCTGAAATATTTCATAACTTTAAGACAAACAATATTGTGAGGCATGAACAAGAAAATAGGCATCCTGTATGGCAAGGAAAGAAGTTTCCCGGAAACGTTGATTAAAAGAATCAATGAAAAAAAGAAAAAAGGTATCCGTGCAGAACCAGTCCTCATTGACAAGGTGATGCAAGGAGAAAACGCAGGGTATGCTGTAATATTAGACAGGATCTCACAGGATGTCCCATTTTACAGGGCTTATCTCAAGAATGCATCCATCAGCGGAACAGCAGTCTTGAATAATCCATTTTGGTGGAGTGCAGATGAAAAGTTCTTTAACAATGCGCTGGCCACAAAAATAGAGGTGCCCGTTCCGAAAACAGTTATCCTGCCCTCAAGGCAATTACCAGACGATACGTCAGATGAATCATTCTCTAATTTGAAATACCCACTCGATTGGGAAGGAATTTTTGAGTACGTTGGATTCCCTGCCTATATGAAACCGTTTTCAGGGGGAGGTTGGAAAAATGTTTATAGGATAGAATCAAAGGAAGATTTTTTTGAGAAACATGCTGAGACTGGACAACTTGTGATGTTGCTTCAAGAAGAGATCGTATTTGATCAATATTACCGGTGCTATTGCATTGGAAGAAAGCATGTTCATATCATGCCGTATGAACCACGCAATCCGCATCACCTGAGATATGTTGCATCTTTCAAACCCGGCAAGGCATTACTCAAGGAAATGGAAAGACTCGTTTTAAAAATCAACGATTACCTTGGATATGAATTCAATACAGTTGAATTGGCCATCCGAAAAGGAATTCCCTACGCCATTGACTTTTGCAATCCTGCGCCAGATGCAGACCT
>CANJEF010000094.1 GCA_947472965.1 Sphingobacteriales bacterium | reverse complement strand
TCCCAAAATTCAGAATTGATTGCATTCCCAATATTTTCTCTTGTACCCCAAGATTCGCCATTCTTGTAAGAAATGTAAATATCACAACCGCCGTAGCTATCTTGAAAATTACATCCTGCGTATACCAACCATTTGCCATCCTGTGAAATTTGTTGACCCCCTTCATTCATGGGTGTGTTTATTTGACCCGACAAAGGAGCAGCTACCGACCATTCGCCAGTTGTTTTATCACTCATGAAAAAATCCTCATTGGTATTGTTAACACGGCGGGTGAAAATCATTTTTTTCCCATCAATTGTGATTGAAGGAAAATATTCTGAAACATTGGAATTTACTAAATCACCTGCATTCTGAATAGCGAGTGATTCATTATAGGGATTTGACTTTTTATAGTCAATTGCAAAGAGGATATTTTTCTTTCTATATTCACCCGACTTTCTTGATTGCTCATTCAGTCCGGGCTGCTTTAAAAATATCTCTATTGCTTCAAGCGCTTTTTCAAAATTCCCACTGCCAGTCAAATTTATTGCATACGGGAGATAATATTCTCTTGCGTATTCCGGGTCAACTGCAAAAGCTGCTTCGTAGGCAGTTGCAGATTCGGGATATTTTTTCATTTCTCCCAAAATACCCGCCTTGGAGAGCATCGCATCAACAAAGGTTGGATAACTGAAGATAGCCTCCTCAAGCAAACCAAGCGCCTGCTGGTATTTACCATCATCAGCTGCTAACATTGCCTTTTCATAGGTTGCCATTGCTTTTTTAGGCACCTTTTGAGCATCATACTTTTGAGCAAAAAGGAAGCCTGAAAATAGTACTGAGAGCAAAGAGAGAAAAAATGTCTTCATAAGAAATGAAGTTAATTTATTTTGATTCTGTGTGAGTAGAAAACTTGTTAAAATGAATTCGGTTTAAACAGCCTAAATTCAGGGAATATTAAGGTATTTATGTGTTTGCACTGAAAGAATCCACTTCGGATTTTGCTGGATATAATTTATGATAAGCGGTGTAATTTCTTTTTCCTTGCTCCATTCGGGTTGGAGGTAAAGAAGACAATCATCATTCACTTTTGCAGCATATTGTTCCGCCCAATCAAAATCAGATTTATGATAAACTACAACCTTTAGCTCGTTGGCAGCAACGATCACTTCATCCAGCGGAGCCTTGAATTTTTTTGGTGAAAGGCAGATCCAATTCCATGCTCCTGAAAGCGGATGAGCACCAGAAGTTTCTATGTGTGTTCTTATTTTTTTATGCCATAAAAGGGCTGTTAATTCATGAAGGTTATGCATCAGTGGTTCACCTCCCGTAATGACGGCAATAGGTGCTTTTGAATTTTCAACAAATCCAACCATGTCTTCAATAGCAACTTGCGGGTGCTTAGATGCATCCCAGCTTTCCTTCACATCACACCAAACACAACCAACATCACATCCACCCAATCGTATAAAATAAGAAGGATGCCCAGTGTATCTACCTTCCCCTTGAAGGGTATAAAAGTGTTCCATTAAAGGCAATGATGCAATTGAAGGATTTTGCATAATTAATCTTTTGCCGCACAGGCCTTAAAGGTATTCATCATCAAAGCAGCGATTGTCATGGGCCCAACACCACCAGGCACAGGGGTTATATAACTACATTTTGGTGCAACCTCATCAAAAGCAACATCCCCTTTGATGCTAAACCCTGATTTTTTTGTGTCATCTTGAACCCGCGTAATTCCAACATCAATAACCACAGCACCTTCCTTCACCATGTCCGATTTAAGGAATTCAGGACGACCCAAGGCAGCAATGATGATATCAGCTTGCAGACAAATATCTTTTAGGTTAGATGTATGCGAATGGCAAACAGTAACGGTACAATTACCTGGATATTCATTTTTACTTAGCATGATACTAATGGGCCTTCCAACGATGTTGCTTCTTCCAATTACAACAGCATGTTTACCCTTTGTTTCAATTTTATAATGTTCCAAGATGAGTAAAATACCATAAGGTGTTGCTGGATAAAAAGCAGGCAATCCCTGCACCATTCTTCCAACACTTTCCGGATGAAATCCATCAACATCTTTAGATGCAAAGATGGTTTCTATCACTTTTTCTTCTGAAATATGTTTTGGCAATGGAAGTTGAACTAAAATACCATCAACGTCGAAATCATTGTTAAGCTCATTGATTTTGAAAAGCAATTCGTTTTCTGTAACTGTTTCTTCCAATCGGATCATGGTTGACTTGAATCCAACTTCTGCGCATGACTTAACTTTTGAAGCTACATATGTTTCACTTGCACCACTGTTTCCAATCAAAATAGCGGCAAGGTGCGGGGCTTTCATACCCTGAAGTAACCTTTCTTCAGTTTTAATTTTCAGTCGGTCCTTTACCGCCTGAGAAACGATTTTTCCGTCTAACAAGTTCATTTGGCGAAGTTAATGCAGGAAAACGACACGGAAAGGGGAGTTTTTCAACATGGAAAGAAGCCATGCGAAATCGCACATTTGCAGCATGAGATTATTACTAATAACCATTCTCATTGTATACTCTTTTAAAGGATTCAGTCAATTTGATGGTAGTTCCACAAGTATTATTTCCTTAAGCGGCCTTGCCTATCAAAACATTGAACAAGATGTCTTTTCCTCGATGAACATCATATCATCCATATCAACCATCAAAAAAAAGCAAGTGGGTATCTATTCAGAAAACAGGTTCATGATAAAAGGATTGGCGAAGGTTCATGGGGTCCTTACCATTCCATCTAAGAAATCGGGTTTTGGTATGCAAGTAGACTACCAGGGGATCAACAACATGAATTTCGCTGGAATTGCTGCTGGATATGGAATGCAAATTAGCAAAATGACGAGTGCTGGTCTAAAAATTGAAACAGGGAGAAGCACATTCCCTTCTGGAAATACTATTTATATGATAGGATACCAGGCAGGGATTAAGGTGAATGCAAGTGAAAAAACGCAACTGGGCTTTCACTTTACACGGCGATCATTCCCTTCAGTAACAAAAGCAATAAAACAAAACGGAGTATATATCATCCATGCGGGGATTGGGCATACCGTTAATGAAATACTTTATCTGTCCTGCGAAATGATAAAAGCGAAAAATTTTAAGCCGACTATATCACCCTTTTTGAAATGGCAAATGACTGAAAAAATCCACGCACACTTCGGAATGTTGGAACCATTAAATATAGGATATATTGGCTTGGGTTGGAAAGCTCATAAAAAAAATATAATACTCTCGTTTGCTTCTCATCCACACCTTGGATTATCCGGATCTATAAGCCTGTCCCATGATTTCAATTGATAAATCAGTCTTCATTTTGGTTGCTTTGATTGCGTGTGCAAATGAAAATATATTTTGTCAGGAAACTACCGAGGAGGAAGAACAACAAATTGAAAATATTGCGATTCAAGGTGAGGGGAATACCCAAGACGTAAATGATATAAGCGGGTATGGAGAACTAGTTAAATATGATATCAACAGAATAGATGAAACACAATTAATGTCATTTAATCTACTCACACCAATACAGGTTAAACATTTTATTCTGTACAGAAAAACAATGGGAAACTTCATCAGCCTATATGAGCTACAAGCAATTCCCGGATGGGATCGAAATACCATCAAAATGGTGATCACGAGGTTAACGATTGACAAAAATAATGAAGTCCGAGAACCTTTATACAGATCAATAAAAAAAGGAAGTCATTTGATGTTATACAGGACAGGTGATGCAAGGTCAGACACCACATTAAATGGAAAAATAGTATCTAAACCCCCAACAGCAAACAGTTATAAGCAACTCGTTAAATATTCATTTGAACTTCCGGAGAAAATAAAAGGGGGAGTTACTATTGAAAAAGATGCAGGAGAAAAGAACATAGCAGATTATCGCAGTGGCTTTCTGTTATTATCCTCAAAAAGAATTTTAAAGTCCATTGTTATGGGAGATTATACAGTTAATATGGGACAAGGATTGATCCGATGGCAGGGTTATTCCACCGGTATGACAAGCCAAATCATCAGTGGATATCGACAAGGAGAATTAATCAGACCCCACAGAGGGACAGACGAAAATAGATACCACCGTGGATTAGGCCTTTCGTTTCAAAAAGACAAATTAACGTTACAACTATTTGCTGGAATTGAAAAGGTAGATGCAAACTTACTGTATGACAGCATAAACAATAAAAATGTTATTAGCTCCTTTCTATATTCAGGATTACATGTTAAGTCATCGGAGCTAGCAGATAAAAATTCCGTAGAAGAAAAAAATTTTGGAGGGTCACTTACATTTAAAAAAAATAAATCAAGATTAAGCCTGAATCATCTCTCGACTTTTTTTAATGCCCCTGTTAAAAAACGAGATGAACCATATAATTATTTTTCATTTAAAGGAACATCCTATAAAAATACAGGCGTTGATTTTTCAACAAATATTGCTTCAGCATTCGTTTTTGGAGAAGCAGCGGTTGATTCAAAGCTAAACACAGGATTCGTCACAGGAGTTATGAAAAGCCTGGATCGGAGAGTTGACCTGGCATTCATTTATAGGAATATATCCAAGGGGTACCGATCATTTCAATCAAATGCATTCACACAAAATACAGAGGCCAACAATGAACGTGGACAATTTATTAGTATCAATTTCAGAATTAATTCAACATCAAAAATTGATGCCTACCTAGACCAATATATTAACAGATGGCCGCAATACTATACAGATGGCAGCAGAAGGGGAAATATATTTTCAATCCAATACAGTTGGGACCCACATAAAAAAACAAACTTTTATGTACGGATGCAATGGAAAGAAAAAAACAACAATACTCGAATAGAAAAAAATAAAACAAATTTTCTTGACGTTGAAAAAAATTCAAACTGCAGAATTCACTTTTCATATACCCCGTTTGTTTCTATTACACTGAGGCAAAGAACTGAAATAAGTTCATTTTCAAGCATATCAAAAAAAACAGAAAAAGGGTTTATGTCGTATCTGGAGATCATCTACAAGCCAATGCTTAAGCCCTATTCTATTAGCGCAAGGGTTTCGGCCATTGAAACAAGCGGATATAATTCTAGAATTTATGCCTATGAGCGTGATCTCCTTTCATACTATTCCATTCCAGCCCTCTACAATGCCGGCAATCGGAACTATATTGTATTGAATTATAAGATCAATAAGCATCTACAGATATGGCTGAAATGGATATATGCAAAAACCAGTATTGGTGATAATTTCGCCAACCAGCTAGAATCAAACCAAAAAATCACAAAAGAATGGAGGATGCAACTCATATGGAAGTCCTAAAACATATTTTAAAATAGATGAAGATGTATATTTGCCATTCAAATACCTTTTATGAGTGAAGAGATAAAACAAGAAAACCCAATCAACATTGAAATTTCTGAGGAAATGGCTGAAGGGCAATATGCAAACCTCGCCATCATAACACATAGCCATGCGGAATTTGTGGTGGACTTCGTGAATGTAATGCCCGGTACTCCCAAAAGCAAGGTTAAGTCAAGGATTATTTTAACTCCACAGCACGCAAAAAGACTATTGAATGCGCTTGCCGATAACATTGAAAAATTTGAATCTATCAATGGCAAGATCAAGGATACGGAAGAAATTCAAATGCCATTTCATTTTGGCGGTCCAGTTGCGCAGGCATAAAATCAGTTATTTGACCAAGAAATAAACATGCCCTATCAAGATAATTACCTTCCAAAGGGGGATATTATTTTGCTAAAGTTTCCCATACTTTGTAATGGCCATGAAAATATTTTAGAAAATAAGCAGGATGATGGTTCGCATCAGTTGATGGATTCAACTGGGATATCTTTGTTGATTTTACTTATAAGTCCTTGCAAAACCTTTCCTGGTCCAACTTCTGTAAAACTATTGGCACCATCGGCAATCATGGCTTCGATAGATTGTGACCAACGAACAGGACCAGTG
>CANJEF010000093.1 GCA_947472965.1 Sphingobacteriales bacterium | reverse complement strand
TTCAAATTTTTTGGTCAGCTCTCTTGAAACAGAACATTGTCTATCCTCTCCAAAATAGGTTGCCATTTGCAGCAGCGTTTTTAAAAGCCTTACAGGCGATTCATAAAATGCCATGGTTCTTGTCTCTGTGCTTAGTGCTGTTAAAAGGGTATGCCTTCCTTTTTTAAGTGGTAAAAATCCTTCAAAGCTAAATCGGTTAATGGGGAGTCCGCTATCTACCAATGCAGGCACAAAGGCTGTGGCACCCGGCAGGCATTCAACTTGAATGTTATTTTTAATGCATTCGCGTATGATGAAAAAAGCAGGATCAGAAATTCCTGGGGTACCTGCATCTGTGAGCAGTGCCATCACCTTGCCTCCTTGTAATTCCTGTATGAGTCTTTCAGTGACTTTATGTTCGTTGTGCTGGTGATAGGCAAAAAGGTTTTTGCTTATGCTGTAGTGCTTGAGTAATACGCCCGATGTTCTTGTGTCTTCGGCAAGTATTAAATCTACCTCTTTTAAAATAGTAACTGCCCTGAAGGTCATGTCGGCCAAATTTCCTATCGGGGTTGGGATAATGTATAGCATGGTTGGGTTATGAGGCCTGCTGCCTGTGTTTATGCAATCACACTAATCTCGAATTGCTCCATTACTTGGTTAGCGAGCAGTTTTTCTGAAGCCAGTTTTGCATTTGATATAGCTTCTTCTTCACTGGAAGCTTCGATTTGTATAACAATCCTTTTGCCAATCCTTACATCAATGGCTTTTGAAATTCCGAGGTTGTGAAGTCCTGCCAAAACAGCTTTTCCCTGTGGGTCTAACAGGTCTTTTAATGGCATGATGTTGATTGCAATATTGTAAGTCATGTAAGTTGATTTTTAAAGGCCAAAGATAACAGAATATATGTGATGAAGATCCCGATTACAGAAAGCCATCCCAAAAAAGGAATGAGCAAAATTGAAATCAGGATAAGTACATACCGGGCTTTGTTTTCGCGAAACGAGAATTGTTTGAATTTCAAATTCATCAACGGTAATTTAGATACCATAAGCCATGGAATTGCTAGGCAAATAAAATAGAGGACCCATTTATTGGTTAGCACCAATTGAATATTATAGGGGTTGTAGAGCATCAACAATGGGAATGATGCAATTAATAATCCTGCTGCAGGGGTAGGCACACCTTCAAAGTGTTGTTTGTGGGTTGTATCCAGGTTGAACCTGGCAAGGCGCCACGCTGCAGCCATAGGGATAAAGAATGATGGAAGAAACCATAATACAGAAGCTTCAAGTCCTGCCGGTTCTGAAGCCAGGGAAATCCTGATCATCTGAAATAGGATTAGTCCTGGTGCAACACCAAATGAGACCTGGTCGGCTAGTGAGTCCAACTGCTTGCCCATCTCTGAAGTTGATTTGAAGAGCCTTGCCACAAATCCATCGAAAAAGTCAACAATGGCGGCAAGCAATATAAATGCTGAAGCCCATGCAATGCTTTCAGGGAAATAAATCTTCCATTCGTTTCCCTGTAAATTTATAATGGATTCATTCGTTTGCAATATCAGCACGATTGCAATACATCCCATGCAGAGGTTGAGTAGCGTGAATATGTTTGGAATATTTTTCATTGAATCAGTTTAGTTTTTCTTGCTACACGGAGTTCCCCATTTGAAAAGAGTTGGAAGCTTTCATCCCAATCATGGTACATGCTATTTTTTCATCAGGCTCTCTATCTCTTCCGCTTTTCTAGGTATGTTCTTCATCAAATCAACATTGCCACTTTTGGTTATCCATATATTGTTTTCGATTCTCACTCCCATTTTTTCCTCTTCAATATATATTCCGGGTTCTACGGTGAAAACCATTCCCTGTTGGATTGGCTCCGTTTTTGTTCCCAAATCATGCACGTCAATCCCAAGGTGATGCGAAATTCCATGGTATAAGTATTTTCTGTAAGCCCTGTTCTCCGGGGTTTCATTTTTTATATCCGATTTGCTGATCAATCCAATTTTTTGGAAAATTTTTGAGGCCTCATCTCCTACCATATCGGTGTATTTTACAACGGTAATGCCAGGCTTAAGCAATCCTTTTGCGTAGTCGTGGATATGAAGGCATGCATTATATACTTCCTTTTGCCTTTTTGAAAATTTACCATTCACCGGTACTGTTCTGGTAAGGTCGGCACAATATCCTCCGTATTCCGCACCAAAATCCATTAGTATTAATTCACCATCATTGCATTGTTGGTTGTTTGCAACATAATGCAATGTTCTTGCCCTGTCGCCTCCGGCAATGATGGAGCCATAAGCTGGACCGGCAGACCGGTTCGTTAGAAATTCGTGATATATTTCTGCTTCAATCTGGTTTTCCCAAACTCCTGGCTTTACGAATTTCAAAAGCCTGCGAAATGTTTTTTCAGTGATATCTATGGCCATTTGCAATACTGCCACTTCAAGAGGTGATTTGATAGCCCTCAATTCGCGCATGATTTTTGCTGAGCGTAGGTAACGGTGCAAAGGGTAGCGGGACTTCATGTCTTCAGCATATCGATAATCACGCACTGCTAATAAATTTGCTTTTCTATCGTTCTCATTGGTGTTGAGATAGATATTATCGGACAGGTGGATCATTATTTGAAGCGGCGCCTCAATTGAATCGAGCCATATAATATTTTTAAGGCCAGACAATGCAGTGGCTTCGCCCGCACGGTGTCTTTTCCCATCCCATTTTTCCTTGAGTTCATTTGGTCGAACAAGCACCAATGTTTCCCGAAGTTTTTTATCCGGATGGTCAGGAAACAAAATGAGCATGGTATCTTCTTGCTTGATGCCAGTTAGCCAATACAGATCTGTGTTTTGTTTGAACGGATACAAAGCATCGCCATTGCTAGGAATTTCATCGTTGCTATTAAAAATGGCAATGCTATTTTTTTCCATTCTTGCTGCAAACCGCTTTCGGTTGTCTATAAAGATTTGTGGATTGATGTTTTCTGAGTACATACTGGTTGGATGTTTGGGGTTAATGGATAATCAACAATTGCTAAGATAACATATTTGCAATCGTTTGTAAAATGGATGGCGACATGCTAAGCATAAGAACCTATACACCCGTCTTTAACTTCTAAAGATTAAATCATTCCCTCATCCGCAAAGCTATAATAGCCATCGGTACTTACAATGATGTGATCAAGAATATTGATGTCAAAATATTTTGCCGCATTTCTTATTTTTAAAGTGAGTTCCTCATCAGCCCTCGACGGCCTTAGGTTTCCTGAGGGATGGTTATGACAGAGAATAAGGCTAACTGCGTCTTCTTCCAATGCTTTTTTTAAAATAATCCTGGGGTCTGCCACTGTTCCGGTGATTCCCCCCGAACTGATTATTTCAAAGTGCCTGATTTTATTTGCCCTGTTTAGAAACACAACCGCAAAAACCTCATGGGGTAAATCCATAAAACGGGCTTGAAGGTATTTAGCAACAGACGCACTGCCTGTTATTTTTTCTGTATGTAGATGGTCTGATGCCATTCTGCGGCGCCCTAATTCCATTGCGGCATGGATCATGGTGGCTTTTGCCATCCCGATGCCGTTGGTTTTCATGAGTTCCCTGATGGAGAATCTTGCCAAGGCAGATAGTTTGCCCTGGCATTTTTGAACGAGTTCCATGCCAAGTTCAAGTGCGGACCTGTTTTTTGTTCCATTTTGGATCAGGATGGCAAGAATTTCGGCATCCGACAGCTGCCCGGCACCTTTGGCTCTCAGTTTCTCTCTCGGCTTATCGTCTTGGTTCCAGGTTTTGATGGGGTTCATTTTTAGAATTTAGAAGTCAGAAATCAGAAGTCAGACGTCAGACTTCAGTGGTTTTTAATGATTTAGTGAAGAATAAGTATCTCAAATTTGAATTTTTCATCTGACTTCTGACGTCTGTCGTCTGACGTCTAACTTCTGACGTCTGTCGTCTGTCGTCTGACTTCTGACGTCTAACTTCTGACTTCTGACGTCTGTCGTCTGACGTCTGTCGTCTGACATCTGTCGTCTGATTTCTGACGTCTGTCATCTGACGTCTTTTTGCTACCTTCGTCCCACAACCATATCTTATGCATCGCAATGTCCCTTCTCTCAAAATCTTTTCAGGTACAAGCTCTGAATACCTCGCCCAAAAGATTGCAGCATCTTACGGAACGAGCCTTGGTAAAATCAGCATTCAACGCTTCAGTGATGGAGAGATTCAGCCAATTTTCCTCGAAAGTATTAGAGGCGATTATGTTTTCCTAGTGCAAAGCACGTTCGCCCCGGGGGATAATCTCTTGGAATTGTTGTTGATGATCGATGCAGCACGCCGTGCATCGGCTTACAAAATCATCGCAGTGATGCCTTATTTTGGGTATGCAAGGCAAGACCGGAAGGACAAGCCACGGGTTGCCATCGGATCCAAGCTTGTGGCAAACCTGCTCACGGCTGCTGGAGCGGATCGGGTTATTACCATGGACCTCCATGCTCCCCAGATTCAAGGGTTTTTTGATATTCCCGTAGATCACCTCGACAGCTCGGCAATTTTCATCCCTTACATACGTAATCTTCAGCTCGAAAACCTTACCTTTGCCGCCCCCGATGTGGGAAGCGCCAATAGAATTAGGGAGGTGGCAAGCTATTTTAACGTTGAAATGGTGATATGTGATAAGCATAGGAAACGTGCAAATGAAATAGCAAGTATGGTGGTTATAGGGGATGTTACTGATCGGGATATTGTACTGATCGATGATATTTGTGATACGGCAGGAACTTTGACAAAAGCAGCTAAACTGCTGAAAGACAAAGGAGCAAGAAGTGTGAGGGCCCTGTGTACCCACCCTGTGCTGAGTGGAAATGCATATGCGAATATTGACAATAGCATTTTAGAAGAATTGGTGATTTGTGATACAATCCCTTTACGGGGTCAATCATCAAAATTGAAAATGTTGAGTGTTTCAGATTTGTTCGCCTCTGCCATCAAGAACGCCTATGAAAACCAAAGCATAACCAGCCTCTTTGTTCATGCACAGTTGAAGAACAAAGGGTAGGGTTCAAAGAAGTCATTTTTAAATACATATACAATGAAAACAGTTACAATCGAAGGACAATTGAGGACCGGAACTGGCAAATCAGCCGCCCGTCGGTTACGCTCTCAAGACTTGGTACCTGGTGTAATTTACGGGGGTGCGAAAGAAGTAAATTTTACTGCGACAGCAGTTGCTTTGAAGCCTTTTGTTTATACGTCGGATTTCCAGAAAATTAACATCAAAGTTGATGGACACACCTACACTTGCATTATGAAGGATTTGCAGTTTGACAAGGTTTCAGACAAGCTTATTCACATAGATCTTCTTGAACTCGTAGAAGACAAGAAGGTAAATGCTACTATTCCTCTTAAATTTACAGGTGCCGCTGCTGGCGTAAAAGCAGGTGGTAAACTGGAAATCAGGTTGAAAGCAGTGAAAGTAAAAACTTTACCTAAGTACCTAAGGGAAAATATCGAGGTAGATCTTACGAACCTTGAATTGAACTCCAACATCAGGGTACAGGATATAGTTGCTGATAACATCGAAATCCAAAACTCTCCTCGTATTCCAATTGCATCTGTTACGATGACCCGTCAGCTGAAGCAGGAAGAGGCTGCAGCTCCGGCAAAAAAGTAACGGAAAAAAAATAAACAAAGATTTATCTTTATGTCCCTGTGATGAACTCACAGGGATTTTTTTATGGAAAAATATCTGATTGTAGGCCTGGGAAACATTGGCGATGAATATGCACATACCAGGCATAATATCGGGTTTGATATCTTGGATTACTTTGTACAAAAGCACAAGTCCTCATTCAATATCGACAGACTTGCCTACCGCGCTGAAGTGAAAATAAAGGGTAGAATGCTAATTTGTATAAAGCCTACAACGTACATGAACCTAAGCGGCAAAGCCCTGAAATATTGGTTGGATAAAGAGAAAATCGAATTGAAAAATTTACTCGTGTTGGTTGATGAACTTGCCGTTCCGTTGGAAAAAATAAAAATAAAACCCGCGGGT
>CANJEF010000092.1 GCA_947472965.1 Sphingobacteriales bacterium | reverse complement strand
CAGCCATCGGATTTAAGCACCTCTTCAGCAAAAAAGGGATGGAGCTTACATCTGATATGAATTACAATAATAGCAAAAACCTCAGCAATGGTGGTTTCAATACACAATACTATACCCTTTCCAATAATCCTAAAGGTCTTCCGATAAACCAAAAACAAGAGGGCAATGGCGGAAATGATTTTTATACCGTTCAATTTGATTTTACCAATCCACTCACTGAAAAATCTAAATTTGAAATGGGTGCAAGAGCCGCAATCAGGGATTTTCAGAGCACCAACCTCAATTACACATATAATTTCTTAACTGATTCCTACTTGCCAATATATTCCTTGAATGCCAATTACAAGTATAATGATAAGGTTTTTGCTTTTTATTCCACCTATGGCAATGTAATTGGAACCAAAACCAGTTATCAACTCGGGTTAAGATTGGAAAATTCAAAGTACACAGGAACATTATTAACCACCAATAAAAGTTTTGGAAACAGTTATCCGATTAGTCTTTTTCCTAGTTTAAACATCACAAGACAAATAGATCAAACACAAGATATACAGTTCAGTGTAGCTAGGAAAATAAACAGACCAAACTTCTTTCAAATACTTCCTTTTCTAGACTATACCGATTCATTGAATATCAGCAGAGGAAATCCTGGGTTAACTCCAGAATTTACCAGTTCGGTTGAGATGAATTATCAAAAGACAATGAAAAAAGGAAATAGTTTTCTTGCTTCTATTTACTTTAAAAGAACAGATGATTTGATAACAAGGGCTCAAGTAAAAGAGGACGGTACTGTGCCTGGAAAGCAAGTGTTGATCAATACATACATCAATGCCAATAACAGTACTGCATATGGTGCCGAGTTAACATCCCGCAATCCAGTGGCAAAATGGCTTGAGTTAACTACCAATTTTAATTTTTATAATTCAAGTATCACTTCAAGTGAATTGAATATATCCAAAACCAATTCAATTTGGAGCTTCTTTGGTAAAATGAATGCCAATGTAAAACTACCATCCAATTTCAGTGTACAACTTGCTTTTGACTACAGAAGTAAATCTATTCTACCACAAAGCGGTGGTGGTAGAGGTGGTGGCGGTGGAGGATTCATGGGCGGTGGTGGCGGATGGGGAGGCTTTGTGCAAACTTCTGCACAAGGATATATTAATCCGAACTATGGACTTGAGATTGCAATTAAAAAAGATTTCTTAAAAGATAAAAGGGGTTCTTTAACGCTAAGCATGAATGATGTATTGAAAACTAAAGTTTACGGATCTTTCTCTGAATCAAGCTTTTTTACCCAAACGAATTCCAGGAGAAGAGATTGGCAGGTATTCAGACTGAATTTCAATTACAGATTTGGAAAAATTGATGTCTCCTTGTTCAAGAGAAAAAATACGAAAAGTGGAATGGATGGAATGCAAGAAGGCGTTCAAATGCAATAACATTTTAAAGCCGCTTTTCTAAGCGGCTTTTTTTTTATTCTTTTTTACCCACCAACATGGGTACAAATGAAAATTCACTGAATCGTTCTTCAATCAATTCTCCGTTCTCTGCTTTGGTGATTCTAACCATGCGCTGATTTTCTCCCTCATTCAATGGAATCACCATTACAGCACCCTTTTTCATTTGAAGAACAAGCTTTTCAGGAATATACGGTGCTGCTGCAGTAATCAATACTTTGTCGAATGGACCATAGGTAGGAAGACCTTCAAATCCGTCACCATAAAAGGTTCTAATTGAAGATGAAGCATTCAATACTTTAAAATTCTTGTTTGCATCAAAAAGTTTTTTTTGCCTTTCGATGGTAAAGACCTTTGCTTTGAGTTCCGCCAGAATACAAGCCTGATAAGCACTTCCAGTGCCAACTTCAAGCACTTTATCAAATGGCTTTATTTGTAGCAATTGGGTTTGAAAAGCAACAGTATAAGGATGGGATATTGTTTGGTCTTCACCAATCAAAAAAGCTTTCTCTTCATATGCATGTTTTTCAAAAGCAGAGTCTAAAAAAAAATGCCTTGGAACATTCAACATGGCAGTAAGCACAGATTCATCTGTAATACCCATATTCCGAATTGCATCCACCATTTTTTTTCGCATCCCTTTATGTAAATACGTATCCTCAGTAGTCCTCATTTTAAAATTAGTGTTTCGAAATAATTGACCAATATTGAAAGGAAAAAATCACAATGCAAGATCCTTAATGATATTATCTATTTTGTCACCAAGCCTTTTATAAGCTACTTCAAAATCAATTACAGATTCCAAAGGAGCGTTTACACTGAAATAGAATTTGATTTTAGGCTCTGTACCTGAAGGTCTTGCACTAATTTTACTACCATCTTCCAGTATAAACTGAAGTACATTGCTTTTCGGAAGTTCAATCCTGCAAATTTGACCTGTGATAATATCTTTGGACTCACTATTTTCATAGTCATAAAGTGCAACTACATTAACACCACCCAATTTTTCAGGAGGTGTTTTTCTGAATTTTTCCATCATGCCAGCAATTTGAGATTGCCCGTCCCTTCCCTTTTTTGTTATTGAGATGAGATGTTCACGAAACATCCCATATTCCTTGTATAGTTCAATTAACTTAGCATAGAGGGATCTACCATTTTCTTTTTCATAGGCAGCCATTTCACACAGTATTGCAACAGCACTTACAGCATCTTTATCCCTTATCTGATCACCTATCATGAGCCCGTATGACTCTTCTCCACCGATGATATAATCTTCAGAACCTTCCTTTTCCTTTATCAGTTCAGCTATCCATTTGAAGCCAGTAAGGACATTATAACATTTTACGTGATTCTTTGCAGCAATGATATCAATCAGATCAGTCGTTACGATGGTTTTCACAACCATATCTCTTGGTGTTGCAATTCCCTTAGTCCTTCTTGCTTCAATCAAATAATTGAAAGCCAACACTGCCGTTTGGTTACCATTCAGCAAAATCCATTTGCCATGGAGGTCTTTTACTCCAACGCCTACCCTATCTGCATCAGGATCTGTACCCAATAAGATATCTGCATCAATTGCTTCGGCTTTTTTTAATCCGAGGCTCATGGCTTCACTTTCTTCAGGATTTGGATAGATAACCGTTGAAAAATTACCATCAGGAATAATCTGTTCATCAACCAAATGAACATTTTCAAATCCAAATGTCTTGAGAACATCTGGCACTAGCTTAATACCTGAACCATGAATGGGTGTATATACTATTTTTAAGTCTCTCTGCTTTTTTATAACATCAGGATATATACTCAATCCCTGTAGCATTGAGATATATTTGTCGTCAATTTCTTTGCCTATGATGTGTATGTTTGTTTCGCCTCCAGACCATTTTACATCATCAATAGAAGCGATTTTTTGTACTTCTAAAATTACATTCTCATCATGTGGCGGAACCAACTGACCACCATCATTGAAGTAAGCCTTATAACCATTATATTCTTTGGGGTTATGTGAGGCGGTACAAACAACCCCGCCATGACATTTAAGGTGCCTAATGGCAAATGATAATTCAGGTGTTGGACGTAGGTCTTCAAATAAAAATACCTGAATACCATTTGCAGCCATTACGTTGGCAGTGATTTCTGCGAATAACCTGCTGTTATTTCTGCAATCATGCGCGATGGCTACTCTCACTTGTCCGCCAGGAAAGCAATTAATTAAATAATTGGCAAAGCCCTGGGAAGCCATTCCAATGGTATATTGATTGACCCTATTGGTTCCAACACCCATGATACCACGCAAACCTCCTGTACCAAATTCCAGTCCCTTATAAAAAGAATCAATTAGCTCATCTGTATTGTTCTTCTGTAATGAAAGAATGGTAGCTTTTGTATTTTCGTCATATTTGCCATTAAGCCAACTATCAATTTTAGCCTGTATTTCCTGTTCCATCAAACAATGTATTTTAACAAAAATACCAAAGGAAGGGCTAAATACAAGTAACTTCAACATTTAAATTAACAATAGGCTGATCTTACAACAATCTTGAAAAAGGGATTACATCATATTACCAAAGGGATGTTCAAATCCTTGCTAATCCTACTCTTTTTCATGCTTTTTGACTGGGAAAAGGGAGTGACACAGGACTCATCCAACAAGTTGTTAGAGGAGATACACTCTGACACGATACCTATTTCAAAGAAAAGAAAATTAGTATTGGCTACAGTCCAAACAAGCCTTTGGGCAGGCAGCTTATTCACACTAGAAAAAACATGGTATTCTAATTATGAAAAAAGCACATTTCAAACATTCAATGATTGGAACGAATGGCAACAAATGGACAAGTTTGGCCATGTGTTTTCAGCATACCATATCACTGAACAAACCACCAACCTATGGGAATGGACTGGTACGGCTCGTAAAAAGGCAATGTTGATTGGTTCAATAAGTAGCCTTGCCTTTATGAATACAATTGAATTAATGGATGCCTATTCCGCGAAATGGGGTTTCAGTAATTCAGACCTGATCGCAAATTTCGCAGGAACTGGACTTTATATTTCGCAAGCATTGGGATGGAATGAACAACGGGTGAGATTGAAATTTTCATACCATCCAAGAACATATGGCGAGTTGAATGAAAGGGCAGACCAGTTATTTGGTAGAAGTAATATCGAAAGGGCCTTGAAGGATTATAATGGCCAATCCTATTGGGGAAGTATTAACGTTAAATCATTTTTTCCAAATAGTAAATTACCTGATTGGTTTTGTCTTTCTATAGGGTATGGAGCAGACAACATGTTAGGCGGTTTCAGGAATGAATGGACTACTTTTTCTGGAGAGAAAGTCGATCGAAATGACCTGAAGAGAAATAGAAAAATACTTGTATCTGCTGACGTTGATCTTTCCAAATTGAAATCAAATAGTAAATTCATGAAAACAATTTTTTCCCTTTTTAACACCATAAAAATCCCTGCCCCCACAATTGTTTTCAATACAAAAGGCAATACAAAGTTGAACCTCTTTTACTTTTAATCTTTACAGTCCTAATCTAGGTAGGCTCCCATGATAAGACCATTTTCCACATTTACTTGAATGTGATCTTTGAAGGTGGTCGACAATGATACCCCCACATAATCAATGTGGACAGGAAATGTTTTATAACTTCTCTCCACAAGGGTGAGGGTTTGTATTTTCAACGGGGAATGTTGCAAAAAAGGAGTCAATGCATACAAAAGTGTTTTGCCGCTATTCACAACATCATCCACAATAATGAGGACGTGATCCTTGGCTAACTCAGCATGTTCAACAATACAGTCGATGGGATTGTTTTTATTGATTTTAATTTCCAAAAGGTCTATTTCTAATGAAAAATCATCTTTCAGGTATTGCTTGATGTGTTGGGCAATTGTGAAACCATTATCCACGATACCTGCCAAAATAATTTTATGTTGACCGATGTTGTTTTCCATGATTTCATAAGCCATTCTCCTCAATTTCATCATTGCAGCTGCTTGTGATAAGATATATTTCTTTTCCATTGATTTGAATTGTGTTTAGAATGAATTACATCGTGTAATTTAGCAATTGTAAGTAAAGACCATGGAAATTTTGCAACAAATTATCTTTTCCGCAATTCTCGTGCTTTCCGTTTTTTTGTTTTCAAGGAAAGCCATTAGTATAAAGCGGAATATTTTCCTTGGACTTCCCGAGGATCTTTCTGATCAACCATATAAGCGCTGGAGAAACTTGATTTTGTTGGCTTTAGGCCAAAGAAAAATGTTTAAAAATCCACTTGTTGCCTTTCTCCACCTATTCATTTATCTCGGATTCATCATTATCAATATAGAAATTCTTGAAATTGTATCTGATGGAATCTTTGGCACACACAGGCTTTTTCAGCCAATGATTCCTGGATTGTATACCTCCTTAATCAACATTTTTGAGCTATTTGCTCTTTCTGTCATTATTGTTTGTGTCATTTTCCTTACCAGAAGAAATCTGGTTCACGTTTCAAGGCTTTGGTCGTCTGATTTAAAAGGATGGCCATCTAGGGACGCCAATATCATTTTAGTTGTTGAAATCGTGCT
>CANJEF010000091.1 GCA_947472965.1 Sphingobacteriales bacterium | reverse complement strand
TCTGTTTGATAGATGTGACTCCACCCCTTTAGATTATTTTCCTTGATATATTTAAGCCAATTGTCTTTTCCGCCATCGGTCATTACTCCTATCAGGCTAACACCAATTGCTTTCCATTTTTTCTGAAAGATTGAATCGATCCTTGGCACTTCTTCTTTGCAATGACCGCAGGTTGGATCCCAGAAACAAATTACTGTGAATGGTGCCTGTTTGGCATATAAAGAAAATTTGTTTCCTGCCGTATCAACCATTGGCAGTTCTGGAGCTTTCGCACCAATTACATTTGACATGAGCGAATATCCTCGGTCGTAAACAAATTTTTTGTACTTCTCATTCATCCAGCTGTCGGCTTGGCCTGTCAGAAAATATTTTTCAAAAAGGTGTACAAAAATTGCATCTTGACCCATGTATTTTGGGTTGATATATTTTTCTGTTAGGCTTGAAAGCACAAACTTAAACATCTCTTCATTGGGCTTTGATTCTTCTAGCATGAGGTCAGCATATATGATTATTGAATCAGGCGCCTGCGGAAGTACCTGGTCATAATATCGATCAAATCTGCCCTGTAAGACGGGTGTTCTGATCAGTCTATCATCAGCAAAGGAAATGCCTTCCCAAAAGTGGTTTTTATAAAATTGATATGCATAAGTGCTGTCATATTTTCCACCAGGATGTTCGTTTCCAGCGGGCACAACAGGTTCTGTAAGTAGTTTGAAAATTGATGTTAATAGGAGTTTGGGATATTTTTTCTGTAGCTCTTCCCTATAATTTTGTATTTCCTTTCCCAGTTGGGTAATCTGGCTATTTTTTTCTGTTGCTGAAGCATCATTTGATTTTTCTCCCAGCTCCTTTCTTAATATTGAAATTTTGTTTCCAATTTCGTATGATTTCTTCTGGTACTCATTGAAAATGATATTATCCGGCGATCCTGTAAAGTTGATGCTGTTAACTATATTTGAAGTGTCTGCACTTATGCTGAACTGCTGTTGTTGATCTATAATGCATTCTACCCAACCATTTCTTTCAGGGAATACAATCATATAAATACCGCCTTGAAGTTTTTTATCGCCTTTGAATACTGCCAATCCATTTGCATCGAGTTTTGCTGAGTCAATCAGGAATTGCTTGTTTCCAAAATGGTATGCTAAAAAATAATACCCATTTTTAAAAGGCTTGATCTGTGCTTTAATTTCATACCCATTTTGCGCACTTGGAATTTTTGATTGACCGAATCCCAAGCCTATGTATAAAAATAATGACAATATCAATGTTGCAATTCGCATGGTTCGATTTTTGTAAAATTATTCAATGTATGGCAAATGGTCAAAAGAGTATCGCTACTGAAATGTATAAAGTTTAACTAATTTAATTCTACCCCAGGCTTTTTGGCTACCCTTAATTCAGTAAGATACCTTTGTATTCAATACATTTGCCCAATAAACCAGTTGAATGAAGAAAAGGCGAAACATGGTGTTGGAAAATCTTTCTGTTGATGCTTATGCTGCAGGAGGCAAGTCCATTGCACGTTTGGAAGGAAAAGTTGTCTTCATTGAAGGTGCGGTTCCAGGTGATGTTGTTGATGTAAGGTTGTCAAAAAATAAAAAAGATTGGGCTGAAGGAAAGGCTATTCGCTTTAGTCAATATTCACCTGATAGGGTTCAGCCTTTTTGCAAACATTTTGGTGTTTGTGGAGGATGCAAATGGCAAATGCTTCCTTACGAAAAGCAATTGGAGTATAAGCAACAGGAAGTGGCAGATCAAATGAAGCGAATCGGTAAGGTAACATTGCCTGAAATGCTTCCGGCCATTGGGTCTGAAGCAATAAAGGCTTATAGGAACAAGCTTGAATTCACGTTCAGTTCGAAAAAATACTATACACAACAAGAGATTGATTCAATGCCAATGCACGAGGATGGTCCGCGCGGATTGCCCTCTATTCCTGCACTTGGTTTTCATGTGCCTGGATCTTTTGATAAAGTGATTGATATTGAGGAATGTCATCTGCAAGCTTCTCTTAACAATGATATCAGAAATAAAGTGCGTGATTATGCATTGGAGCAAGGCATCCCATTTTATGATATCAAGCAGCATACAGGTGTTTTAAGAAACCTGATGATTCGGCTTTGTACAACAGGAGACACCATGGTTAATCTTGTCTTCGCAGAATTTGATCAGGAAGTTGTTGAGGGGATGATGAATTTCATAAAGAATCAATTTCCTCAAATCACATCTTTGTATTATACGATCAATAAAAAGTTGAATGATAGTTTGCATGATCAACAACCTGTGTTGTTTCATGGCAAGGAATATGCCCTTGAACAGCTTGGGGCTTTCAAATTCAAGGTTGGACCCAAATCCTTTTTTCAAACAAATACGAAGCAGGCCGAAGTGCTCTATGGCATTGCAAAAAAGTTTGCATCATTAACAGGGCACGAAACGGTATACGACCTTTATTGTGGTACAGGGAGCATCGGTATTTTTTTGAATGACCAGGCAGCAAAAGTGATTGGTGTTGAAATGATTGAAGAGGCTGTGAACGATGCCCATGAGAATGCCGCACTCAATAACATCTCAAATACTATTTTCTTCTCAGGTGATGTGGCTGCTATTTGTACAGATGATTTTTTTCTGAAACACGGTAGGCCAGATGTTATCATTACCGATCCGCCACGGGTAGGGATGCATGAAAAATTGGTCAAACAGATTCTAGCCATGGAAGCACCTATTGTGGTTTATGTAAGCTGCAATCCTGCAACGCAGGCAAGAGACCTCCAACTGTTGTCGGAAAAATATGATGTTGCTGCCATACAAACTGTTGATATGTTCCCCCATACCCACCACATTGAAACGGTTGTCAGGTTAAACCTCCGACATTCATAGCGCATCATTGATGCAGGTTTGCTATTTTTGCATTTCAAATCCAATTATGCAATCAGAAATAAGGCCAGGACGATTTCAGGTTCTCCCTGTTGTTATAAAAAACCTGATCATCATTAATTCATTGGTGTGGCTCGCACAAATCACCATTGGGCAAGATCTCTTACCCATGGAAAATTTATTTGCCCTCCATCATTTTGCTTCTGATCGTTATGGGATATGGCAATTTATTACATACATGTTTTTGCATTCTTCAAGTTCTTTTTTTCATATCCTATTCAATATGTTTGCCTTATGGATGTTCGGCTCCACCTTGGAGAATCTATGGGGCCCTGTCAGGTTCTTGCTATTTTACCTGGTTTGTGGGGTTGGTGCAGGTATAGCCCAAGCATTTGCTCTTACGTACGACATATCTAATTACAACAACTTATTTCAGGCCGGACAAATCAGTGCACAAGAGCTCTATATGTTGTCAAATATTCCAACATTAGGTGCGTCCGGAGCCGTGATGGGCATTTTTGCCGCATTTGCATTTACATTTCCCAATAGCCAAATGCTCATATTGCCGATTCCATTTCCCATCAAGGCCAAATGGGCACTACTAGGACTGGCTGCGATGGATGTGATTGGTGGCGTTTCGAGCGAGTCGACGGGTATTGCACATTTTGCTCATCTTGGTGGTGCAGCAATTGGTATCGTTATCGTGATGATTTGGAATAAAAAAGACAGGAATAGGTTTTATTGATCATATAAAATAGCAATGGGTTACAGGGATTATAAAAGCACAGGCAGCAATTCAATTTGGAACACCTCAAATTCTGTGGTGATGTTGATCATTATCAATGCAATGCTATTGATACTGCTTAATTTTCTGAAAAGTATATATACCTTTTCTTCTATTCCCGAAACCTCATTTTATACAAATACGTACAAGTTATTTGCCATGTCATCAGACTCGGCAACACTATTGCGTAACCCCTGGACAATATTAACTATGCAGTTTACGGAGGTAAAAGTATTTTTGGCCATCAGTAACATTTTTTGGCTTTGGGTTTTTGGCCATTTGATTCAAGACCTGGTTGGAGGCGACAAACTTATTCCATTGTATTTGTATTGCGGTTTTATTTCTGCCTTCACATTTCTAGCAGTGTCAAATATTGGCGTAGCCAGCTTGTCGGGTGGCGTCTTTTTTACAGGGGTATCATCAATCCTTCTTGGTCTTGCAGTGGCAGCTGCAACCATCTCACCTGGATATCGTTTTTTCCCACTGATTGGCGGTGGTATACCACTTTGGGTAATAACACTTGCTTATGCATTGGTTGACCTCTCGGCACTTACGAATAGTCCAGTGTTGATGATTCCGCACCTATTTGCTGGCATAATGGGTTACACGTTTATAAAGTGCTTGCATAATGGACTTGATCTTGGTGAATGGATGAATTTAGCCGCAAGAACATTTTCTTCCTGGTTTACTCCTTCAAAAAAGCAGGGGTCTTCAATCAAAACAACTACGTTTTATAAACAGGGTGCTGAAAGGCCCTTTGTCAAGAAATCAACTGTTACACAACAGCGTGTTGATGCTATTTTGGATAAGATCAACCAGCACGGTTATGAAAAATTAACTGAAGAGGAAAAGAAAATCTTGAAACAAGCCAGTAAAGAAGACCTCTGAGAGTGAAAATGAGTTTAATCACGCTTTTATTATTTTTATCCCCAATTTACTTTCTTGCAGTTCATTCAAGTGAAATAATGCTTAACCTTGATAACGCAAATCCTATACCAAAATTGATGCATGGTTAAGTTCATGAAATCATTTTCATCCAAGACGCTTATTTTTCTCAATTTATTTTTTGGGTTATTTTTTATTGCCTGTTGCTTTGCGCCTGCATTGGATCCACAACAGTGGTGGTTTACCGGATTTTTTGGATTGCTTTTGCCGTATTTGTTTTGTGTGATTTCAATTTTTCTACTCCTATTGCTTTTTATCAGAAGTATGTGGGCTTTTTTTTCTTTGGCTATTTTGCTGATTGGAGTCCCCCAACTCAAATATCATTTTTCCTTCGGAAGCTTCGCAACTTTTGATCATTCCTCCCGCAGCAATCTTCGGGTGATGAGTTGGAATGTGCGTCATTTTATCCCCTATGAAGAGACGAGGTTTAAGCCGGATAATCATCAGCAAACGCAAAAAATATTTGACGCAATCAAAAAGTATAATCCCGATATAATCTGTTTACAAGAATTTATTTCTATTCCTTCAATCGGCAAATCAGACCCCCTTTATTATCTCAGGGAAATATTAGGGTACAAATATGTTCAGTTTGAAGGCGAGGATATCTTTGGAAGTAAGCATCATTCGGGGAATGCTATTTTTTCAAAGACCCCCATTATACAAGGAGGCGTAATCAAATTCCCTCAAGACATTAAAGGGCAAACGGAAAATATGGTTTATGCTGATTTGATTGCAGCTAAAGATACCATCAGAATTTATTCTGTGCATCTTAAGTCATTTGGTTTCGGTGATAGGGAATACAAGGCCATCGAAGGAGTAAAGAGTGAATCCGATTATAACATTGGAGAATCAAAAAATATTCTCAAGAAAATGAGAAATACATTTCGTTGGCATGGTCTTCAGTCCGATTTTGTAAGAGCAGAGATTGCCCGTTCTTCCCATGATTTTATCATCACCGGTGATCTTAATGATGTGCCAACATCCTACGCTTATAAAACGATCAAGGGCGATCTTCAGGATGCTTTTATTGAAAAGGGATATGGCCTCGGTGCAACATTCACCAGCGCAACTTCTTCTCTGTTGAGAATTTTACCAACCTTACGGATTGATTATATTTTTGCAGATCCATCATTCAGTGTGACCCAATTTTTCCAAGGGGGTGAGCGTATTTCAGATCACTTTTTTCTGGTAGCAGACCTGAATCGGAAATAGAAATACCCCCAAATCCAATTAAACCCTTTCTAGCCTGCAATCTTTATCTTTGTATCAATAATAGTGATTATGGCAGGTTTAAGTTTTTACAATTCATTGTCCAGAAAAAAAGAGGTTTTTAATTCAATAACACCGAATAGGGTTGGTATGTATGTTTGCGGCCCTACCGTTAGCGGAGAAAGCCACCTTGGTCATGCACGCCCATTTATCACATTTGACATCGTTTACAGATATCTTAGGCATCTTGGGTATCAGGTA
>CANJEF010000090.1 GCA_947472965.1 Sphingobacteriales bacterium | reverse complement strand
TGCCTGATAATGATGATATCAATGAGTTGGTTCTTCAATTTGAAAAATTGCGGATGGGTAAAGGGGGAGGGTATATCAGTGAAGAGTCCTTTTCCAGAATAATCGACCATTTTGATGATCAAGATGCATTTCCAGAAGCCATGGAGGCAGCCGATATGGGTATTTTACAGTTCCCTTATTCAAGTTCTCTTCTGGTTAAAAAAGCTGATTTACTCATTGCTTCACGTCAATATAAAAAGGCTTTGTCTTTATTAGATAAAGCTGAGATACTCGATAAACACGACATCGACATTTATATTCTCAGAACTGATGCATACCTGGCACTGGATATGCAGTCCAAGGCTGTTACCTTGCTTGAAAACGCAATACAATATTTTGATGGGGAGGAACGCATCGACCTTCTTTTTGAATTGGCTGATGTGTATGACGATTATGAAGCATTCGAAAAAATATTTGATTGCCTGAAACTTATCTTGGAATACGACCCCAACAACGAAGAGGCACTGTATAAAATTTGTTTTTGGACCGATTTCACTGGTCGTAATGAAGAAAGCATCCGAATTCATCTGGCCATCATTGAAGAATACCCCTACAGTGAATTGGCATGGTTCAACCTGGCAGCCGCTTATCAGGGTTTGAGGTTGTATGAAAAGTCTATTGATGCATACCAATATTGTATTGTAATCAATGAAAAATTCGACTATGCCTATCGCAACATGGCAGATGCCTTGATGCGACTTCGCCGCTATAAGGAGGCAATCGAAAGCTTGGAAAAGGTAATCGAACTCTCACGACCGGAAGATCTCATCTACCAGGCCATTGGGTTTTGTTATGAAAAGTTGAAAAATTATGCCCAAGCCAGATTCTATTACAGAAAAGCATCTCACCTAAATCCTGATAACGCAAAATTATATGAGAAGATTGCCCGTTCATACATGAATGAGCATAAGTATAATCAGGCAATAAAATACCTGGAAATGGCATTGCGTACATTTCGTCTGGAAGCTGAATTCAATCTTGCCATGGGCGAATGTTTGGTTCGGCTTGGCAAAGAGCGAGAGGCCGTACATTTTTTTAAGGTTGCAGTTCAATCAAAGCCAAGAAGCATAAAAAACTGGGAAGCACTGCTGAAAACACTTTTTGACAATGAACAGTACGCTGAAGCGGAAGGCCATATTCACCTTGCAGAGCAGAAAACGAGTAACAAGCCCATACTCAATGTATACCTTGGTGCCATCCTGATTGCTCAGGGGAAATTAAAGGAAGGCCTTGCTTGTCTTGAGCGCGTGATGTCAGTATCTCCCAGGTACTTAAAGAATTTTCTAAAATTATACCCTGCTTCTATCAAGCATCCGCAGGTTGTTGAACTGATCATCAAATTCAAGAGGCGAAGGGGGAGTAAATAAGTTTCTTCCACGCTTACAAGCTTTTCTATTTCTCTTTTGTATTTTTGCAACTAATCAATCCTAACAAATGAATTTTAATTTAACTCAGATGCCGTTGCGCAATGGCAAACCAAGAAAGGAAGGTGTTACCATGGTGATGGACAAAGGACTTAGCGTGGACGAAGCTAAATTGTTTGTTGAAAATGCAGTGCCACATGTTGATATGATCAAGCTCGGTTTTGGGACGGCCTATGTAACACCGCGTCTTAGAGAAAAAATTGAAGTTTATCAAAATGCAGGTATCCCTGTGTATTTTGGTGGAACCCTTTTCGAGGCTTTTTTGATAAGGAATCAGTTTAATGATTATATCTCCTTATGTAAAGATTATAACATCAGCTACATTGAAATTAGCGATGGGTCTATTACCATACCGCATACTGAGAAGTGTGGTTACATTGAAAAAATAAGTGCTTTCAGTACCGTCCTCAGCGAAGTTGGAAGCAAAGATGCTGCACATATTATTCCGCCATACAAGTGGATAGAGTTGATGAGGGCAGAGTTGGAGGCCGGGTCTACCTATGTTATTGCAGAGGCCAGAGAGGCTGGTAACGTTGGTATTTACCGTGGTAGCGGAGAGGTGCGTGAGGGATTGGTGCAGGAGATCTTAACGCAAATCCCTGGTGAAAAAATACTATGGGAGGCTCCTCAGAAAGTTCAACAGTTGTATTTTATTGAGTTACTTGGCGCTAACGTTAATCTTGGCAATATTGCACCAAGTGAGATTATAGCGTTGGAGGCAATGCGTGTAGGGCTTCGCGGAGACACCTTTGAACTTTATTTGAATAAGTGATAATGCCTCTATGAAAAAATATGGTCTTATTGGTTTTCCTCTAACACATTCTTTCTCCAAAAAATATTTCACAGAGAAATTTTTAAGTGAAAATATTCAAGGAGTGGAGTATGAGGCTTATCCACTGAAAGACATCGCTGAACTTAAGGAGTTACTAAACCGCGAACCTCTTTTGGCTGGACTTAATGTAACCATTCCATACAAGGAAAAAGTAATTCCCTTCCTTGATGATTTATCAGATGAAGTAAGGCAAATTGGTGCATGTAACTGCATTCATATTCAAAACGGCAAGCTTACAGGGTATAATACGGATGTTATTGGGTTTGAAAAATCGCTTAAAAAGAAATTGAAGCCCCACCATCAAAATGCACTGGTGTTGGGGACTGGTGGTGCAGCAAAGGCTGTCTATTATGTGTTATCAAATAACGGAATTTCATTTGATAAGGTTAGCAGAACAGGTGGAGGAAATCAGCTGGTGTATGAAGCATTAACCAAACCAATTATTGACTCACATCAACTGATTATCAATACAACACCGTTGGGTATGTATCCCGAAGTGCATGCTTTCCCTCCCATTCCTTACGAATATTTGGATGAGCAGCATTATCTTTTTGATTTGGTGTATAATCCAGCTAAGACGGTTTTTCTGAAAAAGGGAGAGGAGCAGGGTGCCCAAATTGAAAATGGTGCTGATATGTTGATAGACCAGGCTGAAGCTTCGTGGAATATCTGGATGCAGTAAACAATTATTTTTCTCCGACAATCAATTCATTGAATTTTATTCTGATGTCATCCGGAATGGAACGCACCTTTTTTTCCTTGTAGTCGTAACAAACCATGTTGGTTTTAATACAAGCGGCAACAATTATTTTTTCATCTACCTTTTTTTCGATCTTATAAAAGCAGTCGAATGCCACTCTGCTTATATTATCAATTGAAATTGAAATGGTAATGTGTTCGCCATGAAAAAGTTCGGTAAAATATTCTATGCCTGCTTCTGCTACCACGATTCCATATTCACCAAATTTAACTTCAGTATGTCCAATTGTTTTTAGAAATCGCATCCTGGTTTCTTGAGCAAAAAGAAGGTACCGTTCATTGCCAACATGCCCGCCATAGTTGATGTCATCAATTTGTACAGTAAGTAGTGTTTGGTATATATAAGGTTTTTTGGAAATCAGTTTTTTCTCTCGCATTGCTGAATGTTTTGGGTTTAAAATCCGACTTTATCTCGTTGTTTTTTTAGGAACAATTTTTATTAGGGGTGTTATAGTATCTGATTTCTTTTTGTTTGCGGGCAGGATATGTTGGCTATCTGAAAGGGATGTTTTCAAATTGCTTTCAAGCAATGTATTTAAGAATTTATTTCTAATTGAATTGTTCATCAACGAAATTGAAAGGAGCGTAATCCCAGCAATTCCAGCTGCATACCGCATCCAGCTGGGGAATGCAATTTTCTTGCCCATTTGTCCGTTGCTGCTTTTTTCTTCGGGGGCTTTTATATATTCTGCAATTTTAGTCCAACAGATTTCAGGCGGCACAACTTTTAGATCGTGTATCCTGTCAGTATCTTGTCTGGTATTGCTTTCAATGGCCGACCAAGCGGCCTCGCTCGGCAAACATTCAAGTTCAGATAATTTTTTATTCAGGTCCATGGATTATCATTTAAGCTCACTTTTTATTTCTTCCTGTAGCCAAGCCTTGGCCCTTGCATATTGTGATTTGCTCGTACCCTCAGTTATATTCATCATCAAAGCAATTTCCTTGTGTGTGTATCCTTCGATGGCAAATAGATTAAATACCGCCCTATATCCCGGAGGTAGTTTCTTGATCATTTCCAAGAGGTCCTTCGCTTCAAGCTGACTAAATATATTAGGTTGGACATCTGCTAATTGGTTTTCTGTTTTTTCATCAATTACTTGTGTTATGTTCTTTTTTCTAAAATGCTCAATGGCTGTGTTAACCATGATTCTTCTTATCCATCCTTCAAAAGAACCTGTTCCTTTGAACTTATCAATGTTGCCAAACACCTTGATAAATCCATCCTGTAAAATGTCTTGGGCATCATCTGAATTGCCTGCGTAGCGCAAACACAATGCGTACATTTTTGGTGAATGCTTTTCGTACAACAACTTCTGTAATCTTGGATTCCCAAGAATACAACCCTCTATTATGTCGTTGTCAGATTCAAAATGGTTGCTTCCCGTCATCTTAATCTTTCTGTTTATTATTTTGGTCTAACATGTATTCGATCATTTTGCTGATTGCTTTTTTACGGTGGCTCACTTCATTTTTTTCTTGTTGTGTGCATTCTGCAAATGTTTTACTAAACCCCAGAGGGATAAAGACAGGGTCGTATCCAAAGCCGTTTTGACCTCTTTGTTCAAGGGCTATTGTACCTTCGCAGACCCCTTCAAAAAAAAGGTTTTCTCTATTTTGCATAAGGGAAACTACTGTTCTGAAACGTGCATTTCTGTTTTCAATTCCAACCATATTGCTAAGCAGTTTTTGTATGTTTTTTGTATCATCTCCATGAATGCCAGCATACCTTGCTGAAAATACGCCTGGCTCACCATTTAATGCTTCAACCTCCAATCCGCTGTCCTCTGCAAAGCATGCTGTGCCAGTTAAATTGTATATGGTACTTGATTTTTCCTGAGCATTCATTTCCAACGTATCATGCGGTTCTGGTATGTCAATATCCATGCCTGCCTCTTTCAATGTTAGGATTTCATACGTGCCTTCCAGGATTTTTCTGATCTCCTCCGCTTTGTTGATATTATTGGAGGCAAAAATGATTTTATTCATGTTCTTTAAAAAGTTTTTGCAAAGAATTCCAAAGCGTAAGTTTTTGAGCTTTGTCCATTTCAAGCTGTTCGAGGCTTGGCGCCCAAAGATATTTTCCAGTCTGGTGTGACTGGATCTGAAATGGCGGGAAATGCATAGGAAGGTTTATGGCCAAGGGTTCTACGCCAAAGAGAAGCCATTTGACGGCACCAAAAGTTTTTGAAAGCTGATTGTAATTTCCAAAAAGTGGATCTGCTGTGCTGATTATATTAACCTGGCTAGATTCAATTTTGCAAGCCTTTAGAATTGTGAGTAGAAATGTTGATTGAGGTTGATTTATTTGTGGATTGGGGGCATGTACAACAACCAAGACTTCTCTTTTTTCAGGTGCGAATTCTTCTTTGTTTTGTTCTTGTGCAGAGGATGATTCCATCACCAAGCAATGCCGGTAAAGTGATTCAATTAGAAATTCGGGTAGCTTTTCTGGTTTTATGGTGGCCATTCATTCTATTATGTTAGTTGGGCAATGGTTTTTTCGTTTCTTTGTACAAATATTCTTTATGAAAGAGCTGGAAAATGTAAAGATAATGAAAGCGGCGTCTTCGAAAATATCATCCGTAGATTTTAAGAATCTGCCATTTGGAAAATATTTTACCGACCACATGTTCGTTGCAACTTATTCAGACGGTGCATGGCAACAAAACGAGATTGTACCTTACGGTCCAATTTGTTTTGATCCATCCCTTGCTGCCTTGCATTATGGGCAGTCCATATTTGAAGGAATAAAAGGATATCGGATGAAGGATGGTCGTGCCGCCATTTTCAGACCAATTGAAAACCAAAAGAGGTTCAACAAGTCTGCCTTGCGAATGGAAATGCCAGAGGTGCCGGAAGAGATATTTATTGGGGGCATCAAGAAACTCTTGGAAATAGATAATCAATGGATCCCTAAAGATTATGACCATGCAATTTACATAAGACCATTCATGTTTGCAACCGATCATGCGCTTGGCGTTGCTCCATCTTCGAGCTATAAGTTCATTGTTATTTGCAGT
>CANJEF010000089.1 GCA_947472965.1 Sphingobacteriales bacterium | reverse complement strand
CTGTAAGTGATTTTACCGCTTCCAGTTACCTTGAAGGTTTTTTTGGCCCTGGAATGGGTTTTTACTTTTGGCATGGTTATGTATTTAACGTTACCCCTTGAGGTGCCTTCGAACAGTCGAAGAACTTATGGGACCCTTTGGGAATATGCTTTAACCGATTAGATTAAAACGGAATGCGAAATTAGCGGTTTTTAATTAAAATCATTTCATTTATGGCGATTTTTACTGCTTTATTGACCTCCAAAGGTTGTTTTGAGGAAAATAATCAGGAAAAACCTTGTCAGGATCAATTTCCACAAGCTTTAATTCTTCATCAGACAGAATTTTGACTTTGACCATGGAGCTACTTTGCCAAACTTCTACCGGCAATTTTACCCGTCCTTTTTTCCCAGATATTGTTTCATAAGACAAAATTACTGGCATGGCTATTTTTTCCAAGTTGTCAATTGTAACAATCGCACCATTTTTTGCATTGTTTCCTATGTAATCAACTTTGTTGATGGCTTGGTCTAAACGCCAATTTTCCAATATCATTCCTTTCCAAAACCAACCTAAATCCTCTCCCACGCTGTTTTCAATGCTTCTGAAAAAATCCCACGGTGATGGATGTTTATAAGACCAATCCCGGATATATTTTTTGAATGCCAGATCAAATATTTTTTCACCAATAATTTGCTCACGTAATAAAGTGAGCGCATATCCCGGTTTCATATAAAGTGAAAGTCCGATATTAGATTCTCTAAGAGCATCAGGTGTTTTTAATATCGACTCTGTTTTATCGCCATATAGGTATTTAGACATTGAATGGGCATCCATATTTCCTGATGCATATTCTCCATTGTTGAAATCCTTTGATGCAATGTCGTTTATAAACGTGTTGAATCCTTCATCCATCCATCCGTATTTCCTTTCGTTGCTTCCAACAATCATAGGGAACCAGGTATGACCAAGCTCATGGTCAGTTACTCCCCAAAGGGATTCTTTTTTGGCCCTTGACCCACAAAATACAATGCCAGGGTATTCCATGCCGCCTACATTGCTAGCAACGTTAATTGCTGAAGGATAAGGATATTCAAACCATCTTTTTGAATAATTTTCAATGCTCGCTTTAGCATATTCTGTACTTCTCCCCCATGCATCATTTCCCGAGGAACTGATGGGATAAACTGACTGCGCAATTGCTTTTTTCCCACTTGGAAGGTTGATTCTGGCTGCATCCCAAATAAAAGCTTTTGAGGAAGCCCAGGCAAAATCCCGTGCATTGTTTATTTTAAACTTCCAGGTAGAAATGGATTTTGAAACACCCGTAGATGTTGAAGTAACATCTTCTGCAGATCGAATGATGATGGTGCTATCGGATGTTTTCGCTTTGTTGTACTTGGACAATTGGGAAATGCTTAGAACATCCGCGGGATTTACTAATTCACCTGATGCTACTACAATATGGTTGTTGGGAGCCGTGATGCTAACATCGAAATTACCATATTCAAGATAAAATTCACTTGCACCCAAATAAGGAAGGGTATTCCAACCTTGGATGTCATCAAACACACAAACCCTGGGATACCACTGTGCAATGGCATATATATTGCCTTCAGTTGTTTTTAATATTCCCATCCTGTCAGCACCATATTCAGGAATTTTAAAAGAGTAGTTGAGTTTTACAACAACTTTATCACCACCCGTTTTTAGGGACTTGGGTAAATCTATTCTCATTCTTGTATCTGAGATATATGGATCTACTGTGATCTCTTGGCTCTTTCCTGAAACGGTAGAAATTAATTTCACATAGGACATCTTATATCCTCCTTCAAATGAAGACTTCGAATCACCATACCTACTTGTTCCATTAACTGGCAACTTTGCGTATCCTCTTGAACTAGCATTAAAAAGATTCTGATCCAGTTGCAACCAAATAAAATCGAGCTGGTGAGGACTGTTATTGGTATACGTAAGCGTTACAGTTGCATTGATTTCATCTGCATCTTCATTCAAAGTAGCTTGTATTGCATAATCTGCCCTGTTTTGCCAATAAGCATTACCGGGTTCTCCATTGCCTGCTCTAAACGACGTGCCATGTTCCTTGTAAAATATAGGATTGAAAAGTTCATTGGGGTCATATTTGGATACACTATTCGCCTCTTGTGCATTTGCAAAAGAAAGTAAACAACATTGCATAAATACTAAAATCAAAATTTTATTCTTCATGAGTAATGATTGAACCTTGGTTATTTTTAAGTGAAATTGTTTATAAGCGAGAAAAATTTAGTCAATATTATAATCTTTATTAAGCTCAACTCCGACACTGCCAATCAAACCATCAATATACGCGCCTTTTTTGATAATACGCAGACTTGTATTTGAAATGTATGGAAAAGAGACTTTTAGGGAAGAAGCAATTCTTTCAGCAAGAATCTCAAGCAATTGCTCTGTTAAAGAGAACTCTCTTTTTATGATTGAAAAAACACGACTGTAATCAATTGTATCTTCTATGTTTTTTATAACACGATTGTCTGAAAATTCTATGGAGACGTCCAATTGAAAAAGCACTCCAACTTTTCTTTCAAGTTCATGAATCCCATGATAGCCATATAACTGAATTTCCTTTAAGAGTATTTTCATTTTATCAATTTATCGGTCTCATTCAACCAAAACTCAATGTATGATTGTTTTTCTACTGTATCAGGGTAAGTATGGTTAAGTCTATAATTTGTAAATAGGTTTTGACTAATGTCAAAAATAAATATTTCGAAAGTGAAGACTTCTCTTTCCTTCGTTACAAGGGAGATCAACAATTGATCATTGTTTATCCAGTCGGCAATTTCAGAAAAATTCGCAGGCCCATTGAACATTAGTTCATATCGTTGGCCATCTTCAAGGGCCAACACAACTTGTTGATCAGCCTCGCCTAACCCAATGTATTTAGCTAATTCAGATCTTGATTTCCAGGCTTTTTCAGGTATACTATCTTGTCCATACGACCATAAATCGATATACTTCAACCTATTAGGAGCATATTCAAAAAGTGGCTGAAGCGAAAGGTTTATTTTCAAACTTGAATCTGTTTTTTTTAACTCAGGCATATGAAGAATAACACCAGAAGCCTTAAAATTAGAGAGTGTAAATTGCTTATCAGTTTTGCTGTAAAATGTAATCCAAGATTTAAGGTTCTCAGGAGTTTTAGTCAATAGCAATGTGTCATTCTCAAGAATTGAATCGAATTCTATGCTATTATTCAAATTAGATTTACTTCTATCGTTGCAAGAAAATTGCAAGAAGCATAGAATAATCAAAAGGCATTTTTCAAAACGCATTAAAAGAAAATTTAAGTCCCAAAAAACAAATACGCAACAAAAATGGCAGTTATAATTCCAACTAAATCAGCCAAAAGCATGGCAGGTATGCTGTAGCGGGTATTTTTAATTCCAACAGATCCAAAATAAACAGCAACAACAAAAAAGGTAGTGTCACTGCTTCCTTGAAAAATAGCAGATAGCCTGCCAGAAAAAGAATCGGCACCAAAGGTGTTCATGTTATCAATCATCATTCCTCTTGATCCACTTCCACTCAGGGGCTTCATTAAAGCCGTTGGAAGTGCTGACACAAACTGTGTATCGAATCCCATTGATGCAAAAGCATGGGTTAAATTTACTGTGATAAATTCAAATGCACCAGAGCTTCTTAGTACACTAATTGCAACGAGCATAGCAACTAGATATGGAATGAGTTTGATTGAAATTTCGAATCCGCCTTTGGCACCTTCTACGAAAGATTCAAAAACATTGACCTTTTTATATACACCTCCTATCAGGAAAACAATAAAGATGAGTATAATCATACCATTACTAAGAACACTGGAAAACACCTCGATTTCAGGTTGAGAAAGAAAAAATTTCAAATAAGATATTAAGAGGCCGATAACGATAGAAACACCGAAAATCCAACTTAACATGATGGGGTTAAATAGATTAATTTTTTGTTTAATGCTAACAATGATCAATGCTGCCATTGTAGCAGCAAATGTAGCAATCATGCAAGGGATGAAGATATCAGTTGGATTTGCTGCAGGTGGACTTACTGAAGCTCTCATGGCAATAATGCTTATTGGAATGAGGGTTAGCCCGGATGCGTGTAAAACGAGAAACATGATTTGTGAATCACTTGCACGGTCTTTGTGTGGATTAAGGGTCTGAAGACTTTCCATCGCCTTCAGGCCAAATGGAGTTGCTGCATTGTCCAGTCCTAAAAGATTAGCAGAAAAATTCATCATCATTTGTCCCATAGCAGGATGTCCTGAAGGCACGTCTGGAAATAATTTTCCAAAAAACGGAGAAACGATTCTTGAGAGAAACCTGATTGCTCCGGCTTTCTCTCCAATATTCATGAATCCAAGAAATAAGGTCATGATACCTACCAATTTGAATGATAGGTCCACACTATCTCCAGCCGATTTAAAAATACCATCTGTAATTGTCTTGAAAATCAAAACATCACCAGTGACTAACCACTTAAAGAGTGCAATTGCAAAGGCAACCATGAAAAATGAAAACCAGATGAAATTCAACGCCATTTATTCTAGAATTAGGTCAGTGTTGTGAAAATATAAACTATTTACCAATACAAGCTATTCATGCTATCTTTGCAGCCCAAAATCAAAGTTATGGCATTACAGGCTGGAATTGTAGGCTTACCAAATGTAGGAAAATCAACCTTATTCAACGCACTCAGTAGTGCAAAGGCTCAGGCGGCAAATTTTCCTTTTTGCACCATTGAGCCAAACATTGGAGTGATTACTGTTCCTGATCAACGACTCATAGAATTAGAAAGATTGGTTTTGCCACAAAAGGTGGTTCCAACTACTGTCGAAATTGTTGATATAGCCGGCCTTGTAAAAGGCGCAAGTAAAGGAGAAGGACTAGGAAATCAATTTCTTGGTAATATCAGAAATACTGATGCCATTATACATGTATTAAGGTGTTTTACGGACGATAATGTTATTCACGTTGATGGGAGCGTAAATCCTGTTAGGGATAAGGAAATTATCGATACTGAATTACAATTAAAGGACTTAGATAGTGTAGATAAAAAACTTTCTAAAACAGAAAAAAATGTAAAAACTGGTGATCGTGACGTTTTAAGAGGAATTGAAATACTGAAATCACTCAAGGCTCATTTAGAACAAGGAAAAAATGCACGTTCACTTGAACTTAGCAAAGATGATTTTCATGACCACGTAAGTGATATGTTCTTGTTAACGATGAAACCCGTCATCTATGTTTGCAATGTTGACGAGAAGAGTGTTGTAACCGGCAATGAATTTACACAACAGGTAAAAGAAGCAATCAAACATGAAAAGGCTGAGATCCTGTTTGTAAGTGCTGCCATCGAAAGTGAAATTGCTGTTATGGAGTCTTATGATGATAGAAAGTTATTTTTAGAGGATTTAGGGCTTACTGAAAGCGGTGTAGTGAGGTTAATCAGTTCAACTTATTTGATTTTGAATTTAGCCACCTATTTCACAGCGGGTGTTCAAGAGGTTAGGGCATGGACAATAACAAAAGGCATGTTGGCACCTCAAGCTGCTGGTGTTATACATACGGATTTTGAAAAAGGGTTTATCAGAGCCGAGGTTATTGCTTATAATGACTTTGTTACATTGGGTTCTGAAAATGCCTGTAAAGAAGCAGGTAAAATGGCCGTACAAGGGAAAGAATACGTAGTTCAAGACGGTGACATTATGCATTTCAGGTTCGCTGTTTAATAAAATTATGACATAAAAAAAAGACCGATAAATTATCGGTCTTTTTTTTGAAAATAAACTAAGGCTATTGTGGCAATAGTACTTGGTCAATTTTGTGAAAGACTCCATTGATTGCATGTCTGTCAATCGCAGTAATCTTTGAATATACAGGGTTTTTAGCCCCTTTAACACCTTGAGTTGCATCAAATGTGAGTGTTGGAGCAGCAGGGCCTAAAGAAGCTGATAATAATGATGGTACTGATGTAGGAGCAGTTGGCAAATTGGCAGCAAATGCCCTTCCTAACAGAAGATGGTATGCAACGATTCCTCTCACAGTTGTTTGAGGCAGTAGTGCGAAAGTTG
>CANJEF010000088.1 GCA_947472965.1 Sphingobacteriales bacterium | reverse complement strand
TGGATCAATTGTTCCACCTCTTCCTTTTTGATTCCATCATACACACCACGAACCCTTCCATTCATATCAACAAGCGTAAAAAATTGGGTATGCAAAAATTGCTCTTCAATATTCTTCGTATTGTTTTTCGGATCATCCAACAAGTAACTTTCTCTGGCTGTTTTGTACAAGGCCTCTTTGGTACCAGTTACAAACCACCAATTGCTCGGAGAAGCATCTAAAGAATCCGCATAATGTTTCAATATGGGCAATGAATCAGTATCAGGATTAACCGTATGTGAAATGATCATGAAATTCGGATCAGTCTTAAACTTCTCATAGATGTACTTCATGTTCTTGTTCATCTTCGGACAAATCCCTTTACACGTAGTAAAAAAATACTCCGCCACATATACCCTTTTTTTAACATCAACCTGCGATACCATCACGCTATCCTGTCGTAAAAAAGAAAACGGCTGCACAGTAGTTAAGATGGGCAGCTTCACTTTTGCAAAATCCGTTGTCAATGTTAATGCAGTATAGAATCCTGCAAGGAGTAAAACAAAAAAGAACAAGTATATCAACCCTTTTTTACGCATCTGTTTAATTATTATGCAAAAATACACTGCCAATCATTAGAAACCGGAATATTAGATTTGCAACTTTGTTGCAAAACTCTTAAATTTGTTATCCTTCTTATGTTAAAGATCAATTACGATGCCTTAGGAATAGGGGCTTCCCTCGCCTGTGCAATACATTGCGCATTACTCCCGCTATTTTTGTCAAGCCTTCCAATATTGGGTATCAATATCATTAACAATACCTTCTTTGAAGTCTTAATGATTTTAATTGCACTTATCATTGGCATATACTCTCTTAGCCATGGTTACAAAAAACACCACCATAAAATTTTACCACTGCTCTTTTTTACCGCGGGGATGGTAATGTTGCTGCTAAAACAATTTTTTCACCAATATCAGATTGTGTTTTTAATACCGGCAGTTATCCTGATTATTAGTGCACATTACATAAACTACCGACAATGCAAAACCACAGCACATTGCCATACCAACCATTTTTCCCATAGCTAATTTTTTTCGATCCGTTTTATTGCAAGTGCTGCTACCTCAATTCCCAACTTATTTCCATTGTCACAGCCCGAACGGTAATGTATGCCCCCATAAACCCGGCTGACTGAAGCCTCCAGGGCAGCATCTCTGAATGACTTGAAGGAACGAATTGGTAAATTATATTCGAGCTCGGAAGAATCCGTAAATGAATGACCCTCCCCAAAAAGATGGGTAAGCATTTCAGCAGCTGATGCCGATGTTGTACTATGACCTGAAGTATATTCTGGAAATGGAGGCGTTTGGATATAGGAAGTCCATTGTGGCTCAAGCAACCGCTGAATCGCAGTTTGGGGCCTTATCCGAAGCGATTTATACTTTTCAAACCAACATGAAATAAATGCATCATATAATCCTATTGAAGTATAGGCGTATGCTTTTGATGATGCAACATAGCTTGCATGATGATCCATACAAGCCTTACGTGTAATAGCCATCCAATGTCCACCTGGAGTCATTTTTTTATCCTGAAACATCACATGGCCTTTGTGACGTGAAACAAAAGGGTTGTCGTCCCAGAATATGGCAATATCTATTTGATCATCACTTAGTTTTTTGGAAATATCATAGACCTCTTTCAACTCTGCATAATACGCAGAAGATGCATCCTCATCGTATTCAGGAAAAGGCTTGACTTTAACCTCATCAGCAGCAATCAAGGTAAAGGGCTTCATTTTAAACCAGTTAGGTTCAAGTGCATCAGCATAATCGGGTAAGGTAGGCACCCAACGTTTGATATCATCAGTCTTTACATCAAACCGATCCATCCCTCTGGTTTCTTTATAATTATCTGTTGACAACCGCTTTCCTACAACATCTGCTATTTGTTGTCCGAATAAAATTGAATTTGCCTTGGTATCCTCAGAAAGGTTTTTAGCATAAATTTCAATCATGGAATCCTGATATACCTTGAACTCTGGAGCTGAAAACGTAATTTTTTTTGCTGTCTCACAAAATGCCTGAATGGAAGCAACTGTAAAATCATATTCTTTTCCATTTTCTGGAGAAGGCATGGAATCAAAACCATTGAGTTTATTGGATATGGAAGGATATCCCTTTTCGTCAAACCGAGCAGCCTCGTACATCGCCAATGCACAATTTGCATAAATCCTGCTTGCTACTGGAGGGGTAAAAATATCTACAACTATCACATCCGTCAACTTTTTAATCAATAAATGCGGCACTTCATTTTTATTCAAAAGAAGCTCATTCTTTCTATTGCAACCCGGAAGTAGAAATAAAATAATCATTAAAAAACATCCTATTACAATTATTCTCATTTCTTATTTTTTATGGAACTTGATATTGTTCTGATCAGCTCCCCTTTTGAATTTTTAAAATTTATTTTTTCAGCATTGAATGGTAATTCCCATTCCTTGGTTTTTTGTGAAAGGAATGAGTCGCCCCAACCAAATTCGATCTTTTGCTTTTTACCATTCGAAAAAAATATATCAGCAGAATATGTTTTTGAATCTACCCGAATGAATGTTGATCGGTTTGTATCACGGGTAAAAAAAGAAAGCCCTTTTCGGTTCTGTGTTGAAACAATATAGTTCTGGCCTTTTATATGTATTTCAGTTAATGCCCTTGCATCTCCAGGCACTATGAATCCTGATTGTTCGAATGTCAATGGATTGAATTTTTTTCCTCCATTATTAATTAAAACAAGTCCATTTAATGCATCCGCTCGGCCCTGACTGATTTCCATTCCATAGTCGTTGCCCGTAAGCAAAATATCTGCAAGGTCATCCCCATTTACATCCTTGCATTGAATACCATAAATTGGTGCCAACTGCGCTTCATTGGGAAGTGCATGCATCTTAAATTTCCCTGAACCAAGATTTTCCAACCAAACGGTTTTCATATAATTTGCTTTTAAGACCGTTACACCTTTCATCTCTTCTGAGGTAAAAACATCTTGTACTGTGGCCTTTCCAAATTCGGCGTAATATTCATATTTTTTCCTGATAAGAATTAACTGCTTCTGCATATCATCTTTTGAATGATAAAAATACTCATGCTTTACTCCGTTGGAATCAGGAAAATAGCAGGAGATAAAAGAATCATAAGAACCATTCTGATCAAAATCCTTGCTGTATATTCTTAAAGGCTCCCCAGATGAACACTTGAAGTATTGATTCGTACCGAAATTACCTACTACATAATCCATATCACCATCTTGATCGAGATCCGATGAGGAAAGGCTGTTCCACCATCCCAACGCATTACTAATTTCTTCAGATGGCTTAATCTCAATGAAACTGCTACCTGTATTTTTATAAAATAAAATAGGACTCCATTCACAAGCTAATATCAAATCTTGTAAATTATCATTGTCAAAGTCAGTCCAAAGTACATCACTTACCATACCAGCGCTAGCAAGCGAGGGGCACCATTGTTTTGTTACATTGCTAAATTTAATATGACCAGGCTTGGAATCATTGCGAAACAGGAACGACTCTCCCGGTTTGGGATACCCTTTGGGTTCTACTCTTGACCCAACAAAAAGATCAAGATCACCATCCCTATCCATATCAGCAGCTTTCACATTTTGACCTGATGATGTAATGATTGGCAAGGCGTCATTCACAACTTTAAAATAACCTTTGCCGTCATTTTCACAAATGATATCCTGATAAAAAGGAGATCCAGGATCATGCTGATAGCTTCCTCTTACAATATACATATCATTGTCACCATCGGCATCGGCATCAAAAAGCAATACCCCCATGTCCTCCTCTTTCAATAAATCTGACACTTTTAAAGAAAGACGTTGTTTGCTAAATTTACCATTGGATGATTGCAATAAAATGGTAGGGCCTTGAAATCTACTGGAACTGCCAAGAACCATATCATCAAGTCCGTCTCCATTTACATCGCCAACTGCCAATGCTGGACCATATTGTGAGAACTTATGTGGAAGTGTTTTTTGTAAATTGAAATCAATAAAATCATTTTCTTCATGAGCATAGTCAATCCCAAATTCTATTGGATTAATCTCTTTAAAAATGGGATTAACTTTTTTTGCATTGTGTTGATACTTGGGAGATTTTTCTTGGTATGAAACAGAGATGGTTTTGTTTGCTAGAACTTTAGTAATCAACTCAGTAGTTCCATTGGTCCAGAATACACGAACTGAATCAACATTAGTAGAAGAGCCTAATCCAAAATGCAATATGTTTTCTGATGCAGAAAGATAACCGCGAACGCATTCGCTCGCAGCCACTTGGATTTTCCCATCATGCCATATTTTTACCTTTGCACCAAATCCCATGGTATTCCCAACAGGACCTTTCAACGAAATGCGAATAAAATGTTGGGCTGTGTCTGTCACTTCCTTTTTTTTACTGTACAAGGTATTTTCATAAAGAAAGGCGGGGTCATCAATATTATTCGTAATGATATCAAGATCGCCATCATTATCAAAATCAGCATAGGCAGTTCCATTCGTAAAGCTGGGCATCGTTATTCCCCAATCTTTGGACTTATCGCTAAAAGTTAGGTCCTTGTTGTTCTTGAAGATGAAATTAGCAATTTTAATTTCAGGGATCATATTAAGCAACTCTCCTCGGGTGATTAATGAACTGTTGATGCTGTTTCTGAAAGCACCAAAGTCGTGATCAATAATATCCCGCGGGAACCCATTCGTAATGAGCAAGTCCCGATAACCATCATTATCAAAATCTGCCAACAAAGGAGACCAACTCCAATCCGTTGCTTCAACGCCAGCTATGAAAGCGATATCACTAAATAGTGGCAGGTTATTTTTAGGATTTATTCCCTGATATATTTGAAAAGTATTTCGAACGAATTGATACTCGTATTTATATTGCTCTGTAAATAAATAGTGATTGTAATTATTCGGGTTCATATTCACTTTCTTCCTTTTGTTATCTGCAGGAAGCATCTCAACAACAAATAGATCTTGATACCCGTCATTATTTATATCTGCCATATCACTACCCATTGATGAGAATGACTGGTGTTTTAATATTTCAGCAACCTTATTTGTGAATGTGCCGTTTTTATTATTTATGTAAATGAGATCATTGGACAAATAATCATTCGCAACATAGATATCCGGATATCCGTCCTGATTAAAATCATTAATAAGGCAGGAGTGGCTATATCCGCCCCAAACGATTCCAGCGTCCAACGATACATCTGTAAAAACGGCATGCCCAAGTGTTGAATCAAAATCATTTTTATACAAGAGATCACGTGTAGGAGATGTTCCATTTGATATCCTTGTCATGTATTGATTAGGATATTGCATATCAATAAAATTGACAGCCACAAAAAGATCCAAGTCGCCATCAAGATCATAATCAAAAAAAGTAGATATCGAATTTTGGGTATTGTCTGTTATCCCATATTCTATACCCATTTCCTTAAACTGAGGGATACCATTATCACCATTGCCTTGGTTTACAAATAAAAGATCACGAAGCATGGCACTATCTTGTATCATGGTATTGCATACATAGATATCCAACTTCCCATCAGAATTGATATCAACAAACGTTACGCCCGAAGACCACTGGCCTTTTTTCTTTTGTGCCTTTGCTTTATCAATTACTTCCTCGAATTTCAATCCGCCCCGATTTACATATAATTTATTTTGTACCTGGTTGCCACAGAAATAAATATCCTGCAACCCATCACCATTAAGATCACCTACAGCAACACCAGCACCATTATAGGTAAACTCATTGTCAAGTATATTAATACTATCATTTATCTTGATATTATTACTGAAATCAATCCCTGAAGATTCTCTGTCAACCAATTTAAAAAGATGGTTATTATTTTTACAACCTATTGACAAAATAGAAATAAGCAGAATTAAATAAGAAAGTTTCATTTTCATATGAAATGTCATAATCGAGTTAATCTCCCTAAAATTAATTTTTTTATGTAAGACTAATTAAATAAAAAAAGGCTGCACAAAATGTGCAGCCTTAAAATATGTCAAATTAAATATTAGTAGCCAGGATTCTGTTTAAGAGTGGCTTTACCATCTTT
>CANJEF010000087.1 GCA_947472965.1 Sphingobacteriales bacterium | reverse complement strand
TTGTTCGATCAATCATGCCATTGTTCAATAAATTGTCCTTCATCGTTACAGGGGGAGTAGATATTACAAAAGAAAATATGGAGGCATGGTTTAAAAGTGGGGTAGTAGGTGTTGGTTTGGGAAGCAAGCTTATTTCCGATGGAATGCTGGAGGATAAAGATTATCATGGCTTGAGGGCCAAGATAGAAAAAGCGTTGGGTATCATATCCGATTTATAACGAATTATATTTTCTCCGCCAGGAGATAAACCAAAACGAAGCTGCAATGGGAAAGTACAGGTGGACTGTCTGTGGAATGGTGTTTTTTGCCACCACCATTAATTATCTCGACAGGGCGGTTATCAGTTTATTAAAAGCACCTTTAACGATCCAGTATCAATGGACGGAAACGGACTATGCAAACATTGTTATTGTATTTCAATTGTGTTATGCCATAGGGCTCATTGGTGCAGGAAGAATCATCGACAAGCTGGGAACAAAGATTGGCTATGCAATGGCAACTACCTTATGGAGTATCGCTGCTATGATGCATGCTGCAGTCTCAGGAACCTTTGGGTTTATGGCCGTGCGTGGTTTTTTGGGGATCACCGAAGCGGGAAATTTTCCTGCAGCCGTTAAAACAATTGCAGAATGGTTCCCTAAAAAAGAAAGAGCACTCGCAACGGGTATTTTTAATTCAGGTACCAATATCGGGGCCATTCTTGCACCACTCACTGTCCCTTTTATTGCCAATGCTTGGGGTTGGAAATGGGCTTTCATACTTACCGGACTTATCGGTTTCGTTTGGTTGGTGTTGTGGATGTTCCTATATGAAATACCACAAAAACAAGGCAGGCTTTCAAAACTAGAATTCGATCACATTCATTCCGACAATGAAGAAGATGCAACTAGTGAGGAATCTAAAATACCTTGGATAAAATTAATGGGCTACCGACAAACATGGGCTTTTTCTGTAGGAAAATTCATGACAGATCCTATTTGGTGGTTTTTCCTTTTCTGGTTGCCGGATTTTTTACAAAAGCAATATCACTTGTCAACTACGGAAATTGCGCTGCCCGTTGCGTTGGTATATACCATGGCTGCTGTTGGTAGTATTTTTGGTGGATGGCTTCCCTTGTATTTTATTAAAAAGGGATGGACCGTGTTTAAGTCCAGGAAAACTTCCATGTTCAGTTATGCACTCTTTGTATTGCCTGTTGCATTTACGCAATATGTTGGAAGCATGAATATGTGGTTTGCTATTTTCCTCATTGGATTGGCGATGTCGGCACACCAGGCATGGAGCGCAAATATGTATACCACCGTCAGTGATATGTTTCCCAAAACAGCTGTTGGCTCTGTAATCGGCTTTGGTGGAATGTTTGGCGCATTGGGCAGCATCTTCATTGCGCGCAGTGCAGGATTGCTCTTTGATTATTATAAAGGATTAGGCCATGTTGAAAACGGTTACCAGATTATGTTTGTCATTTGCAGTTCAGCATACCTTATCGCATGGTTGCTCATGCATGCAATGGTTCCTACAATGAAAAAAATTGAACACTAAATATCATCTTCAATGAACAAGAAAAAAAAATCATTCTTTCAACACGCTTCAATTATTTTGTTGCTGCTGTTTTCTTTGAATAATGCAAATGCACAGTGGAGAAACCTCTTCAATGGCAAAGACCTCAAAGGTTGGAACCAGAAAAATGGTGCAGCGAAGTATTCGGTTGAACAGGGAGAAATTATTGGCGTTACAGTAGCCAACACAAGCAATTCGTTTTTGTGCACCGATGAAGAATTTTCTGACTTCATTTTTGAAGTCGATCTTAAAGTTGATGAAGTGATGAATTCTGGAATACAATTCAGAAGTTTGTCAAAAGCAGATTACCAAAATTATAGGGTACACGGTTATCAGATGGAAGTTGATCCTACAGACCGAGCTTGGTCTGGTGGTATTTATGATGAGGCAAGAAGGGATTGGTTGTATATCCCAAACATCAATCCGGAAGGAAAAAAAGCATTCAAAAAAAGCGAGTGGAATCACTATAGGATTGAAGCAATTGGAAGTACAATTCGCACCTGGATAAATGGTATTCCGGTTGCCCACTTGATAGATGATATGACGGCCAAGGGATTCATTTCATTGCAAGTGCATGCCATTAATGGCGATATGAAAGAAGGAATGAAGATAAGGTGGAAGAATATTCGAATACAAACTCAAAACCTCAAGGCTTCTCCTACAGATCAAATACCTGTCATCAATCTATTAAATAATAACTTGTCTGAACAGGAAAAAGCACAAGGGGTAAAACTTTTATTCAATGGAAATGATTTTTCCGGATGGCGTGCAGTGCATGGAACCACCATGCCTGAAAAGCATTGGCGTGTTGTTGGTGGTATCATCAACGTCAGTTCCTCTGATGGTTCCGAGACGGGTAATGATATTGTAACGGATGAATTATTTGGTGCATTTGAAATGACTTTTGAATTCAAGCTCACTGAAGGGGCGAATTCTGGAATCAAGTATTTTGTGAATGAGGATTTTGATTCAAATGGAAAATCAGGCATTGGTTTGGAGTATCAGATCCTAGATGATGAAAAACATCCTGATGCAAAACTGGGGGTGGTTGGAAACAGAACTTTATCGGGTCTCTATGATTTGATACCACCTGTAAAATTGGATAAGCGTTTTCAACGAAAAATTGGAGAGTGGAATCAAGGACGAATTGTGGCTTATCCAAATAACATCGTGCAACATTGGTTGAACGGATTTAAGGTTCTAGAATATGAGCGCAACAGCAATATCTTTAATGCCCTGGTTGCCAGGTCGAAATATGAAAAATACAAGGGATTTGCTGCTGCTCCCATGGGCAATATTTTATTGCAAGATCATGGGAATAATGTATCTTTTAAAAACGTAAAGATTCGTACATTGAATTAACCGTAAAATATTTTTACCATGACTATCAAACGCCGCGATTTCATTAAAAATTCAGTTAAAGCCGGAGCCGGTATCATTGCAACCGGTATGACCATGTCTGCAAAAAGCTATGGAAATATTATTGGTGCCAACGACCGAGTTCGGGTGGGGGCCATTGGATTTTCAGATCGTTTCAGGGGCTCTCATCTTCCTTGCTTTATGAACCATTACAAGGAATTGAACTTTGATCTTGTTGCTGTTTCTGATATCTGGAGCAAACGAAGAAATGAAGGGGTTGAATTATTGAAGGAAAAGATGGGTCATGATATTGTAGGCTGCAGAAACAATGAGGAATTATATAGTTTGAAAGATATTGATGCTGTATTTGTTGCAACATCCGATTTCCAGCATGCACTGCATGCTATTGAAGCAGTAAAAGCTGGTTGCGATGCCTATGTTGAAAAGCCCTTTGCTGAAACAATGGAAGACAACCGTGCTGCACTGAAGGCAATCAAAGCTTCCAACCGCATCATTCAAATCGGATCACAGCGAAGAAGCGGGGAAAATTACATGGCGGCAGACCGATACATCAAGAGTGGTAAGTTCGGAAATATCAACATGGTGGAATTAACATGGAATGTGAATCAACCAGGAAGATGGAGAAGGCCCGACCTGGTAGCACAATTGAAAGAATCAGATACAGACTGGAAACGTTTCATCATGAACCGTCCTTATGAAAATTTTGATGCAAGAAAATATTTGGAGTATAGGTTATTCTGGCCTTATTCTTCTGGCTTACCTGGACAATGGATGAGTCATCAGATTGATACAGTGCATTGGTTCAGCGGATTGAAACATCCACGCAGTGTGGTGGCAAACGGCGGCGTTTATGTTTGGAAAGATGGCAGAAAAAATTGGGATACATTGACCGCTGTGTTTGAATATGGACCGAGTAATGATGCATCATCTGGCTTTCAGGTTACTTTTGGTTCCCGTCAGCACAATGGCGATGAAAATCCAGCTGAAATATATTATAGCAATGGCGGCGAATTGAATCTCATGACAAATAAGGTTTCATCAAAGGGAGGACTTACTAAAAGAATGGCTGCTGCCATGGGTATGCAGGAAAACCTCTTGCCATCATATGATCTTGCTGATTCATCTGTTAAGGTGGTGACTTCTGCTAACACCGGCGGTGATCTTCTTACTTCTGCACACGTTCGTAACTGGATGGAATGCATCAGGAGCAGAAAGGAAACCAATGCACCTGTTGAAGTAGGGTACTATCACTCAATAGCAAACATCATGACAACCGCTGCTTCTAGAACGGGCCACAAAGCAACTTTTGATGAGGCTACACAAGAGGTAATGGTGAATGGCAAGCCATTTAAGTTTTAAGGAAATTGTCATCTATTAAATAGTTACTGATGCAGTCCATCTTAGGAATTATTTTTCATCTTATTGGCGGGTTCGCCTCCGGTAGTTTTTATATGCCATTCAAAAAAGTAAAGGGATGGCATTGGGAAAGCTATTGGATTGTTGGCGGACTTTTTTCATGGTTAATCGTTCCGCCATTGGCTGCCTATCTCACTGTACCTGGCTTCGTTGAAATCATTCGGGCCACTTCTTCTGATATCATAAAATATACATTGTTGTTTGGTGTGCTCTGGGGAGTAGGTGGATTAACATATGGGTTGGGCGTTAGGTACCTTGGCATGTCGTTGGGAAATTCTGTTGTACTTGGTTTCTGTTCTGCTTTTGGCGCCTTGGTCCCTTCATTCTATTATAATTTTTATCCTACAGAAGGTAAAACAAGTTTTCATGATTTGTTGTCAACCGGATGGGGAAGAATCGTATTGCTTGGAGTCTTTCTTTGTTTGGTTGGTATTTACATCAGCGGGAAAGCTGGTATGATGAAGGAAAATGAAATGAGTGAAACAGATAAGCAAAAGTCTGTTGCTGAATTCAGTTTGGTTAAAGGATTAATTGTTGCAGTGTTTTCTGGAATCATGAGTGCTTGTTTCAATTTTGGAATTGAAGTTGGTAAGCCCATGGCCGAAGCTGCTGTATCGATGGGAATGAATCCCTTGTTTCAAAATAATGTAACCTACGTTGTGTTGTTGTGGGGAGGACTCACCACCAATTTGATCTGGTGTGTTATACTGAATATTCGAAACCGTTCTTTTGGCGATTATGGAAAGAAGAGTACCCCATTGTTTAAAAACTATTTGTTTTCAGCTCTTGCAGGCACCACCTGGTTCATGCAATTTTTCTTTTATGGAATGGGCGAAAGCAAGCTCGGAAATGGTGCCAGCAGCTGGATCCTTCACATGGCATTCATCATCCTCATTGCAAATGGATGGGGTATTGTTTTAAAGGAGTGGACTGGTGTCAGTACAAAAACAAGACGCACTATCATCCTCGGAATTTCAGTGATTATCCTATCCGTCTTGGTTGTTGGATATGGCAACATGATAAAATAATTTTTATAATATAATTGAATATGGAATATAAGCATGTAAGTTATTTGTGGGATGAAAAGAAGGCAGCTGAGTTGGCTGGCGATGAAGTGGCCTTGTTGGTGTATCGTTCCAATTTGTTGGGAGCAGATCTGCGGTTAACTAATTATGGTGGTGGTAACACTTCATGCAAGGCCATGGCAAAAGATCCGTTGACCGGAGTGGATGTTGAAGTGATGTGGGTGAAAGGCAGTGGTGGCGACCTTGGTACAATGAAAAGAAATGGATTGGCTGCATTGTATGTTGAAAGAATGCGAAGCCTTACCAATGTTTACCGCGGTTTGGAACATGAAGATGAAATGGTTGCACTTTTCAATCACTGCATTTATGATCTTGATTCAAAAGCACCTTCTATTGACACGCCACTGCACGGTTTTCTTCCATTTAAGCATATCGACCATTTGCATCCTGATGCAGCCATCGCAATTGCTGCATCAAAGGATGGTGAAAAGATAACAAAAGAATTGTTTGCAGGTAAGATAGGATGGGTGCCTTGGCAAAGACCCGGATTTGAATTGGGATTGCAATTAAAAAAATGTCTTGATGACAATCCCAGTATCATTGGCATCATGTTGGGCTCCCATGGCTTGTTTACTTGGGGTGATACCGCCTATGAAAGCTATGTGAATACACTCGAAGTAATTGAGAAGTGTGCACAATACATTCAAGATAATATAGCACAAAAGAAATTTGAATTTGGTGGAGAGCGCATACAGTCGCTTGATCCTGAAGCCAGACTTACACAGGCCGCAAACCTTGCGCCAATACTGCGTGGGTTTT
>CANJEF010000086.1 GCA_947472965.1 Sphingobacteriales bacterium | reverse complement strand
TGTTCACTTCCTTCAGAAATGATGGCCTTAATTTCTTCTTCTGTAACCTGATCATCATCAGTCTGAACACGAAAAATTCTCATGATGAAACTTGTAGTTCTGCTGAGTAGCCAAACAAAAGGGTGAACGGCCAATGAAATGATCCGCATGATGGGTGCGACATTTTTGGCAATTTTCTCTGGACTAGCCAGTCCCAATCTCTTGGGGACTAATTCTCCAAAAACAAGTGAGAAAAATGTTATGATAATAACAACAACCAACGTAGCAAGTCCAACACTATGAGAGGCTAGCAATGGAATGGTATCAAAATAAGCAGAAACATAATCCACGATCTTATCACCACTATAAATACCCGTAAGAATGCCAATTGTGGTAATTCCAATTTGAACTGTGGAAAGAAATGAATCGGGTTTTTGCGAAAGCAAGAGTGCCTTTTTAGCCCTCAAATCTCCTTTGTTTGCCTGGGCTTCCAAACGTGCTTTTCGGGCGGAAACCAACGCAATTTCAGCCATGGAAAAAAAACCATTGACAAGCATTAGAGCAAAGAGGATGAAAATCTCATTCATAAAGCGTATTGTGCAAAGATAAGGTGTGCCGTGCGATTCGTGCCCCTATGTACCCAAATATACACCCTAATATGGCACCAACAGTAATATCGAGGGGATAATGGACCCCAACGTAGACCTGTGAAAGAGAAATCAACGACGCCCAAATAAAAAGAAGCCAAAAATAGCCCGATAATTTTCTCAAAGAAACGAACACATATGTGGCAAATGCAAAATGATTGACAGCATGAGAAGATGGAAAACTACCATTTGCACCACAATATTTTGCTAGAAAAATGATGTAATTCACCATCAAGGGATCTCTGCAGGGCCTTGGCCTGTTGAAATAGTCCTTTAAAAAATGACTGGTAAGCATATCAGAAAAACCAATCAGTACTATGGCTCCCAAGATCCACCACCAAGCTTTTCTCTTGAGATTGAAGATAACAAAGAGTAAAATAAATACATAGAGCGGAACATGAAACAGGGCTTCTCTCATCAACAATGCCCCCTTATCGAGAACAGGATGTGAAAACGACTTGTTAAACCAAAACATTAAATAGAAGTCATATTGCAACAATTGTTGGAATAAAGTGAGTTTTCCAGATAAGAGAACATTCAACATATTTGTAAAATTAATATCTATTCACTCATTAGTGGTTTTAAAAAAAATAATAAAAAATATTAACATTTGATTTTTATCGCTTCTAGACCAATTAAGTCACCAAACATCCTTTTTTTTGTTACATTGCTAACCTAAAAATAACCTGTGGCACTGATCAAAAGCATATCTGGAATTAGAGGAACAATTGGAGGAACCCCTGGGAATAACCTGACACCAATGGATGTCGTGATGTACACCGCATCATTCGGTAACCAATTGATTACGAACGAAAATAAAAAAATTATTGTTGGCAGGGATGGGAGAATCAGCGGACCATTCATCGCTGAAATAGTTATACAAACCTTGGTTTCAATTGGAGCTGAGGTAGTTGATTTGGGATTATCAACCACTCCAACAGTTGAGTTTGCGGTAATAGCCGAAAAAGCGGCAGGTGGAATCATTATCACGGCAAGTCATAATCCAAGAGAGTGGAATGCCTTGAAATTATTGAATGAAAAAGGAGAATTTATAAATGCTGAAACAGGAGCAAAAATTCTCAATGATGCTGAATCAGGAAACATGTCGTTTGCTACAATAGAAAAAATTGGATCGGTTGTAAAAGACGATACCTATTTGGAAAAGCATCTCAATGCTATCATAGACTACCCATTGGTAAACAAGTCGATGGTTGGTCAAAAAAAATACAAGGTTGTTGTAGATGCAATCAACAGTACAGGTGCATTGTTCGTTCCAGAACTTTTAAAAAAATTGGGCATTGACCCAGACAATATCATTTTATTGAATGGTGAAGTGAATGGTAAATTTGCACATAATCCTGAACCACTACCCCAACATTTAAGCCAGCTATCTGCTGAAGTGATTGCCCACAAAGCCGATATCGGCATTGCTGTAGATCCAGACGTGGATAGGCTTGTGCTGGTTTGTGAAGATGGGTCAATGTTTGGTGAGGAATATACATTGGTTGCAGTGGCTGACTATGTGCTGAGTAAAAGAAAGGGAAATACGGTTAGCAACCTCTCTTCTTCTAAAGCACTGAAGGATATCACTGAAAAACAAAATGGCACATATTATCCTGCAGCAGTTGGAGAGGTTAATGTTGTGGAAAAGATGAAAGAGGTGAATGCTGTTATTGGCGGTGAAGGCAATGGCGGTATTATTGTTCCCGACTTTCATTATGGACGGGATGCATTGATTGGGATTGCCCTAATCCTAACACACCTGGCGCAATCAGGAAAAAGCCTAAAGCAAATCAGAAGTGGCTACCCAGATTATTTCATCAGCAAAAATAAAATAGAGCTTGGTGAAGAAATTGACCTCAATGATGTTTTTGAAAAATTGAAGGTAAAATACAAACTGAACCCACTCAATACTACGGATGGATTGAGGATTGAATTTGACAACGATTGGGTTCACCTCAGATCAAGCAATACAGAGCCAATTATCAGAATAATAGCAGAAAGCAACTTTGAAACAACCGCAAACAATATTGCCACAAAGCTTATCAGGGACATCCAGGAATTCATATAAAGATAGATTCAGTATATTTGCCCCCTAACGGAAGGCAAACTGATTATGGCAGCTAGAATCTATTTTGATAATGCGGCAACTACCCCCATTGACCCCGAGGTTTTCAAAACCATGGTGCCATACTTTACAGAACATTTCGGTAATCCATCTTCGATTTACTCATATGGAAGGGAATCAAGGATGGCAATTGAAAAGGCCAGAAAATCTGTTGCATCCATCCTACATGCAAAAACATCAGAAATTTTTTTTACAAGTGGCGGAACAGAAAGCAGCAACACTGCCATCTTTTCATCAGTTAGACAGTTGGGATGCAAAAGAATAATAACCTCTCGTATTGAGCACCATGCAACACTGCATACATGCATTTTTCTTGAAAAAAACAATGAGGCCGTTGTTGAGTATGTAAATATTCTTCCTGATGGGCATATCGATTTGGCAGACCTGGAAAACAAATTGCGGGATCAAACCCAAAAAACATTGGTCACTTTGATGCATGCCAATAATGAGATTGGAAATATTACAGATATAAATGCTGTAGGAGAACTTTGCAAAAGGAACAATGCTCTGTTTCATGCAGATACAGTTCAAACAGTAGGTCACTTCCCCTTTAATCTAAAAGAAACCAAGGTTGATTTTATTACCGGTTCAGGACATAAATTCCATGGCCCAAAAGGCATAGGAATCCTCTATATAAATTCGGATACTGCAATAGACCCATTTATTCATGGGGGTGGACAGGAACGTAATATGCGTGCAGGAACAGAAAACATCTATGGTATTGTAGGATTTGCCAAAGCACTTGAAATTACAACCGCTAACCACCAGTCAGACAAATCACACATCAGTGAATTGAAGGCTTATCTAAAAAATGCCCTAAAAAACAGTATTGATGGCGTAATATTCAATGGCGATCCTGAAGGAAACAGTTTGTACACTTTACTGAGCGTTGGTTTTCCGAAGAATGAAAAATCTGATATGTTGTTATTCAACCTAGACGTAAACAACATATGCGCTTCAGGTGGAAGTGCCTGTAGTAGTGGCGCTGAACAGGGATCCCATGTAATACGTGCATTGGGAAATCATACACACAATACTGTACGATTCTCGTTCAGTAAATTCAATACAAAAGAAGAAATTGACATTTTAGTGAATAGCCTAGCTGAATTGAAATAATCAAGCGTCCTTAACCTTTCACAAACAAACCCCCATGATGTTTTTACAAAAATCCCTTTTGAACAGAAGGCAAAAATTGATTTTTTTATTCCCAGCCTTCTTATTTGCATTCAGTCTGGCTGCTAATGCACAAGAAGCCACGTGGGCAGAAAAACTTGGATATCCCAAAGGAAAAAAAGTGGTAATACTTCATGTTGACGATGTTGGAATGAGTTGGGAATCTAACCAAGGGGCAATTGGCAGCATGGTGAATGGTGTTGCAACTTCATGTTCAATGATGATGACTTGCCCATGGATACCAGGATACTTCAAGTTTTTAAAAAACAACCCGAATACTGATGCTGGTTTACATCTTACATTGACTTCCGAATGGAAAGAATACAGGTGGGGACCACTTAGTGGAAAGAATGCTGTGCCAGGCTTGGTTGATTCAGAAGGTGCGATGTGGAGTAGTGTTGAAGATGTGGTGAAACATGCCACAGCAGCAGAAGTTGATTTAGAAATAAGGGCACAAATAGAAAAATCCAAAACCATGGGATTTGAACCTACACACCTTGATTCGCACATGGGTACACTTTTTGCATCTCCCTCATTTTTAGAAAAATATATTGCTGCAGGGATTGAATTTGGTATCCCTGTCATGTTTCCCGGAGGCCACAACACACTGATCAGAAAACAAATGGGAAACACATTTGTAGATCCCAAAACGGTCACAATGATTGCGCAGAAACTCTGGGAATCAGGACTGCCTTTACTTGATGACCTCCATAATACAAGCTATTCATTGGGATCGCTAAAGTCTTCAGAAGCAACACCAGCCATGCTAAGAAAAACCAAAACAGCATTTTACATAAATGCACTCAAGGAAATAAAGCCTGGCATCACCTATATGATTATGCATTGTACAATTGGCAATGAGCATTTCGATAAGATATCCGATTCTGGAAAAATTAGGGAGGGTGATTATTTGGCTATGACCAATCCCGAACTAAAAACATTTATTGAACGTGAAGGAATTATTTTAACAACGATGAGAGAGCTTATGGAAAGGAGAAAAAAATTAGGAAAATAGAAATCAATTTATTTTTTTCTTTATCTCATGTAGAATGACCAAAGCTTCAACAGGTGTTAGGTTGTTCACGTCGATATCTTCCAGTGATTTGCGAATGCCTGAAAACACCTCTGTATGGGCATCAAAAATCGAAAGCTGAACACCCGGCAAATCCTCATTGCCTTTTTCTGCATGGATAGAAGCGACTTGCTTTTGCTCCAACAAACGCATAATATCCTCAGCCCTTTTTAAAAGACTCTTTGGCATTCCCGCCATTCTTGCTACATGAATACCAAAGCTGTGCGTACTTCCTCCAGGGGCTAGCTTGCGGAGAAATATTATTTTATTGTTCACTTCCTTGTGGGTTATATGAAAATTTTTTACCCTCGGAAGATTCCCTTCAATATCATTCATTTCATGATAATGGGTTGCAAACAATGTTTTGGGCTTTTGTGGAGCATCGTGTAAAAATTCTGCAATACTACATGCAATTGATATGCCATCATAGGTGGAGGTTCCTCTTCCGATTTCATCCAGCAAGACAAGACTTCTTGTAGAAATATTGTTGATAATACTTGCCGTCTCATTCATCTCCACCATAAAAGTAGATTCTCCTCCGCTTAAGTTATCAGAAGCACCAACACGTGTAAAAATCTTATCTGTAATTGGAACCCGCGCTGATATAGCTGGTACATAACTTCCTGTATGCGCCAACAGGGTGATTAGTCCGGTCTGGCGTAAAAGGGCGCTCTTGCCACTCATATTAGGACCGGTAAGAATGATAAGCTGACAAGATTCTTGATCCAACACGATGTCATTTGCGATATAAGATTCACCTGCAGGAATCAACTTTTCAATAACTGGATGCCGACCACCAATAACAATCAATTCATTCCCGTTATGCATATCAGGTTTGCAATAATTGAATTGCTTTGCATTATTTGCAAAACAACACAGGCAATCCAACACAGCAAGCACCTGTGCGTTCAGCTGCATTTGTGCAATATAGTCTTGGAGTTCATTCAGCAAACGCTCATAGATAGCAGTTTCAATTTGAAGTATTTTTTCTTCAGCTCCAATGATTTTTTCTTCATAATCCTTCAATTCCGGGGTAATATAACGTTCCGCACCTGTGAGTGTTTGTTTTCGAATCCAATCAGAAGGAACCTTCGGCTTTTGTGAGTTGGTAACCTCAAGATAATAGCCAAACACATTATTTAAACCAATTTTTAAAGAGCCAATCCCTGTAGCCAACGCTTCGCGCTGCTGTATGCCTACCAAAAAATCTTTACCCCCT
>CANJEF010000085.1 GCA_947472965.1 Sphingobacteriales bacterium | reverse complement strand
TTTGAATGTTCATTTTAAAAAGGGAAAATACAATTAAGTACCTTTAAGAATAAATCAATCCCTTTATAACGCTTTGACAGAGCAGGAACTCATCATAGGTTTAAAAAACAGGCAAGAAGATGCCTTCAAGGTACTTGTGGAAACAAGACAGGCCATTGTATACAACACCATTTTAGGTTTTTTGCAAAATCCCATGGATGCGGAGGACGTAACGCAGGATGTTTTTATAAAAATATATGAGTCGATTGGGCAATTTAAGGGAGAATCTGCCCTTACAACCTGGGTATACCGGGTGGCTGTAACTAGTTCCCTTGAGTTTATCAGGCGGAAAAAAAGAAAAAAAAGGTTTGGGTTTATTAGTCCACTATGGGGGGAAGACAATGAGCAAACGGTTGAGCTTCCTGATTTTCATCACCCGGGGGTGTTGCTTGATCAGCGTGAAATGAGTGCTACTTTATTTAAAGCAATAAAAAAATTACCTGAAAACCAACAAATTGCGTTCATTTTGAATAAATTGGAGGGACTAAGTTACCAGGAAGTGGCTGAAATCATGAAAACCTCTCTTTCGGCGGTGGAATCCCTTATTCATAGGGCAAAAACAAACCTAAAAGAAATATTAAAAAACTTCAATAACTTGTAGGGAACGCAATTTTTATTAAATAAAAACGTCTATAACCAAGAGATAAGTCAATATGAGCAAGAAATTCGAACTAGAAGAGATCATAGAAAGTCTGAATGGGGCTCAAAGAGCTGAACCCATGCCCTTTCTTTATACCCGCATTGAGGCGAGGATGGCAAAGGAGGAATCGAGTGGCTTTTCTTATGCTTTTAGGATCATAACAGCCCCGGCCTTTTCATTGGCTGTAGCCATTTTGTTCATTATAATCAATGGCTATTTCATGGTTAAAAATACGGAGCAACAAATTGATACGGATGATTTCAACCAAGGCCTTGCTGCTGAATACAATCAACATGCATTAAACCCTTATGAAATTCCAAAATAGTATTACAAATGAATCAGAAAAAATATAAATGGCTATTCTTCCTGCTTAGTATTTTGCTAATTAGCAATATCGTGTTGGCCGTTTTTCTATTTATTTCAAACTCAGCTAAGGATGGATCACAAAACAAAAATGACGGATCCGGTGTATATAAAGAAATTGGATTGACTTCTGTGCAGATAGATACTTTCAAAGCCAGAAAAGAAGCCTATTTCAAGGAAATGCGTCCATTATGGAATGAAATAAAGGAATTAAAAGACAGCATGTATAAAAGAATGGATGCTGACTCGAGCGACTTTACTATTAAGATGCTCTCTTTAGAAATCTCGCAAAAGACGAATGTGGCTGATATGAAAACATATCATCACTTTGCGATGCTTCGTACACTTTGCACTCCTGAACAACAGGTACGTTTTGATACTATTATACCAAAGTTGGTAAACAGGAGAAATCGCCGTTAATTTATTTTTTCATCACTGTTGCAATGGCTTTTTCGACAAGAGGCTCCATGACCTTGTAGCCATCTACATTGGGATGTACCCCATCTCCAGAATACTCTTTTTTCATGCCTTTTTTGTCATCTACAACGGATGAATATAAATCCAAATACAGTACAGCTGATGATTTTGCAAAGGCTTTAAGATTCTCGTTCAGTGCAAGTACCTTATCAGCAGGATCCAATCCTGGTCTCCACCTAAATTCATTGGCAGGCAACACTGAGCAAAGTACCACTTTGATGTTATTGGCTTTTGCCAAGAGCACAATTGCCTTGATATTATTGAAAGTATGGTGTGGATCGTAGGGTCCTGTATTTTGCGCAATATCATTGATTCCAGCTTTAAGCACAAGAACCCTTGGTTTTAGTGCAACAACATCATCATAAAAGCGCAAAAGCATTTGTGGGGTCGTTTGCCCACTGATACCCCTGTCATAATAAGTTTTGCCTGCAAAAAATTCAGGCCTGATATTGAGCCATCCTTCAAAAATTGAGTTCCCTAAAAAAACCACCCGCTTTTCATCAGCAGCAGGTTCAGGAATAGTGCTATTTTGAACAGCATATTTTTTGAAATTTGTCCAGTCGGCCCAATTCTGTTCCAATTTATTTTGTGCGTTTATTTTATTAATTGATAAAAGGCTAAGTGCTAAAACGAGTGGAAGAAATCTGATTGTTAGTTTCATGTTTTTAAATTTTAATTATTGCAATCGCAATGAAGCGTCTATTCGAATTGTTTCACCGTTGATATAGTCGTTTTCGATAATATGCAAAACCAATTTAGCGAACTCCGTTGGTTTACCCATCCGTTTGGGGTTTGGAATAGAAGTTGACAAATTTTCTTTCGCTGCTTCAGGCAGTGCTTCAACCAGGGGCGTTGAGAAAACACCCGGAGCAATTGCATTGACCCTGATGCCAAATGAAGCGAATTCACGGGCAGCGGGGAGTGTCATGCTAACGATACCCCCCTTTGATGCAGCATATGCAGCCTGGCCAATTTGGCCCTCATAGGCAGCAATGGATGCAGTTGAAATAATTACCCCGCGTTGGCCATCCAGCAAAGGGTCCAAGGTCATCATTTTTTCAGCCACCAATCTCAGTATATTGAAAGTGCCAACAAGGTTTACGTTGATAACTTTTTGAAATTCTTCAAGCGGAATAACGCCGTTTTTTCCCACAATCCTTTTGGGGGTTCCTATTCCAGCACAATTCACCAATATTCGTGGGATTCCCAGCTCTATGGATATTTTATCAATAGTGTGCTTTGCCTCAGCAGCAGATGAGACATCGCATGAATATGCATGGCCCCCGATTGAATGAGCCAGCGTTTGTGCTCTTGTAATATCGGTATCAATGATTGCAACAAGTATTCCATGATCAGATAACAATTTTGCAGTGGCAGCACCCAATCCTGATGCACCTCCTGTTACAATGGCAACTGTTTTATTATTTACTTGCATTTTATTTTCAAAATATTGTTACTGCAATATTTAAACATCTTGTAATGGATCCTTTACCCGTATAACTCAAAATGTATTGCTTTTTTATCAATTCCCAATGCTTGAATTCTATTCCGGGCATCGGTTATCATATCTTTCCATCCGCACAAATAAAACTGTGGTGAATCCCTTTTTTCATCCATCAGCTGTTCATATACTGCATGAACATAACCAATGCGCTGGCTTTCTGAGACCACCGTTTCTCTTGAAAAAGTTGGGATATAATGAAAACCTATAAGCTTTTGTTTTAGATCATTCATTTCTTCCAGGTAAAGTGCATCCATGCACTTTCGAGTTCCATAGATTAGAAATATTTCTTTGTGTGGAATGTTATTATGATGAATGTATTGCACCATGGAACGAAATGGAGCAATACCTGTTCCGGTACACACCATAAAAATATCTGATTCTATTTTTTCTGGTAAAGTGAAATGACCTTGTGGGCCTCTGATTGGAAACTCAGCGCCGACCTTTGCTTCATTAAAAAGGTAGTTTGTACCAAGCCCCCCTTCCATTAAAACGATGATGAGTTCAATGATGTTGGAGTTATCAGGCGATGAAGCAATAGAATAACTTCGCCAACGTTTATTTTGTTGTTCATGAATTGGAAGGTCCAGCGTAACAAACTGTCCGGGTATAAATTCAAATCGATCTTGATCCAAGATTTCGATCCAGAATTTTTTTGTTGATTCCGTCTCACTCTCTATCCTTATAATTCTCCCTTTTATCCAAGGTTGTGCAGCCATTGATTCGTATTGTGTTTACTGTTTTATCAGATTCCACATTATCTTAATTCAAATAATTCTTACTTAAACTTTCAATCTTACCATAATCAAGCCAAATACTGCCATTGCGAGCCCAGTATATAAATTAATTGTGTGTGAAAGTTGATCGACGAAAAAATATCCTCCCACCAATACAATGGATACCAAGATGAAGAAAAGTCCTATTACAAAACTCAATTGATTTAATCTTTCTTGCATAAAATTATCATTTAGAATAAAAGGATATTTAAAAGAATGGTGATCACCAACAATATCAACCCGAGAGGCCCTGGCTTGAGATACCACCTGGTTTCATTTGACCTTACCTTTTCAGTAAGTGAATAAACGAGTCCTTTTAATTCTTCATCCGGTTTAGGCTTGGTAACAAGGCTCACCAAGATTGTGGTTATAAAATTTGCGAGCCATGAAAATGATGCTACGATGAAAGCCTGTCCCATTCCACTTTTAATTTCATAGAGTGGTGCAATCCAACCGCCTTTACCTTCTGCGATGGTAAGTCCATGGGTTATTGCTGCAGCAACAGTTCCACCGAGCAATCCCCAAAACGCTCCGTGCCCGGTAGTTCGTTTCCAGAACATTCCCAGGAGGAAAGTTGCGAAGAGTGGCCCATTAACAAAGCTGAATACCAATTGTAAGAAGTCATTGATGTTATTGAAACTGGCGGCTATGTATGCAGTTCCAATAGAAAAAAGTATTCCAAAAAGGGTAACAAGCTTTCCAACATTCAAATAATGTTTATCAGATTTATTTTTCATGAAATAAGCCTGATAGATATCATATGTAAATACTGAGTTGAATGCAGTTACATTTCCTGCCATGCCACTCATGAAAGATGCAATCAAGGCCGTGATACCTACTCCCAGCAATCCGCTTGGGTAGTAATGGGCAATCATTGAAGGCAGCGTCATGGTATAATCCAGTCCGCCAGACTCATTGAGTGGTATGCTGTATCCTTTGGACTGGAGGGCAGGCTGCATCAAAGTGATGGCAAGAACACCCGGCAATACAACAATCAATGGCATCAATAATTTTGGAAGTGCAGCAACGATGGGAGTACGCTGTGCTGCATTCATATTTTTCGCAATCATGGCACGCTGTACAACCAAGAAATCTGTACACCAGTATCCGAAAGACATTACAAAACCGAGTCCGAATATGAGCGACATGAAGTTGATACCCATTGGGTTTTCATCGGCAGTCCCCATGTACTTCCAGGCATGGGTTAATTCAGGCTGCAGGTTTGCCTTTACTGCTTCCCAACCACCGGTATCTTGTAAGGCAACAATTACCAGGGGTGACAATCCCAGTACAATTAAAAAGAATTGAAGCACTTCATTATATACAGCGCTGGTAAGTCCACCCAAAAATGTATAGACCATCACAATGCCTGCAGCAGCCCATATGCAGAGGTCGAAGTTCCAATGCAGGATGACTTTTAACAACATAGCCAATGCGTAAAGGGAAATACCAGAAGAGAAAACCGTCATAACAGCAAAGGTAATTGCGTTCAGTCCCCTTGTCTTTTCATCAAAGCGCATTGAAAGGTATTCAGGTACGCTACGGGCCTTGCTACCATAGTAAAAAGGCATCATATAGACACCCAGGAAAACCATGGCGAAAATGGCACCGACCCAATAAAAATGGACAGTCATGATACCATATTTGGCACCTGAGGCAACCATGCCCAACACTTCCTGTGCGCCCAGGTTTGCTGAAATGAAAGCTAGGCTGGTAATCCAGAGGGGGATACTGCGGTTGCTGTTAAGAAAATCGTTGCTTGATTTGATTTGTCGTTTGATGATAAATCCAACAGCAACAACAAAAACAAAATAAATGAAAATGATAAGGTAATCGGCAATATGAAGTTTCATAAGAATCGTTGGCTTGGGTTACTGCATTTAAAATAAGCATAATTTGGCTAACACCCATATTTTTTGAGGAAAAGGCAGGCTTTGCAGAACAATTCTGCCAAATAGTTTTTAAATTGTGGTAACAAATTTTTGACTTAAAAAATAAACGCCATGCAATCAAAGCAATTTAATCCTAATGAGATCAATCCACTTGGCAGTTTGGATGAGTGGGAAGACGATCTTCTTGAACGATATCCGGATCCAGAAAAGATCGCAAATGCAAAATCAACTGAAGCGTATCGTAATTATGAAGAGCCTGCAAGGGATACGGTGAAAGAATTCTACCGATTGAATCATACCTATCAGACCTTTGATTTTGTGATGCAGAAACGTGAGCAATATCTCGCATTTGATAAAAAGGAGATGGCCATTTGGGATGCGTTTGAATTCTTGAATCAATTGGTTGATGATTCTGATCCTGATACAGATCTGGATCAATTTCAACATTTGTTGCAAACATCTGAAGCCATCAGAAGAGATGGACATCCGGATTGGATGGTATTGGTTGGATTGATGCATGACAAGGGCAAGGTTTTGTGTTTGTTTGGAGAACCCCAGTGGGCTGTTGTTGGTGATACATTCCCTGTGGGATG
>CANJEF010000084.1 GCA_947472965.1 Sphingobacteriales bacterium | reverse complement strand
TTGATACAGATCTTGAGATCCTCATTCCTGATGATTATGTAGAGCAAATTGCAGAGCGATTGGTATTGTATACGCGGTTGGACAACTGCCGGGATGAAGCAGAATTGGTTTCCTTCTCAAATGAAATGATTGATAGATTTGGTCCTGTTCCAAGTTGTGTTGAAGATTTATTTACAACAGTGCGTTGCCGCAAAATGGCGGTAGCACTTGGTTTTGAGCGGATGACCCTAAAACAAAAAACCCTTCGATGTTATTTTGTAAACAATCCTGATTCTCCTTATTTCGAATCCAAGTTATTTCAGTCTATCCTTTTTCACATACAAACGAAGACAAACAAAAGCCATCTTAAACAAGTTGGGAAAACCTTTTTGCTTGTTACCGAACCGGTTAATTCTATGAGCCAGTTGTTTGATTTTTTGCATGCAGTACAGGAAACAGTTCAACTTGCGCAAGCCTAATTTTTATTGATTATCCAAATGAAAAATCCCTACAAGAATTTGCAGGGATTTAATATTTTGTAAAAGCATGGTTGTTGTTTAAATTGGATTTTTTACTCCTTAAATTCAGTTAACTAGAATTAGGTTATTATACAATTTTATTCCCCGCCTGGATAGGAGGGGTGGCGAGAATGAGGCTGCACCAAAGGTGCAGACGAATGAGCGCCGGGGTGGTGGAATAAAAAAGTAAATAATATGAGCTTTTCACATTCATGGTTTTCTGGCATCTAGTGACATTCATATACTCAGCTCATTCTTTTCAGCTAACCTTTAACACCCAAGGAAGTTAGAATTATTCCAGTTCCCTAATCCAGATATTTCTAAAGCTTACTTGATCACCATGGTCTTGTAAGCTGATTGGTCCTTTTGCTCCATGTTGACTGTAATTAGCAATACCAATATATTCTGTTCCTCCCCAGATGCTTGCATTATTTTGTACAAGTACACCATTATGAATCACTGTGATGCGGGCTTGTGAAAGAATCTGTCCATTTTTATTGAAGCGCGGTGCAATAAAAATCACATCATAGCTTTGCCATTCTCCTGGTTTTCTGCTTGCATTAGCGAGTGGGATTAGTTGTTTGTAAATGCTTGCAGCTTGTCCGTTTGAATATGTGCTGTTATTATAACTATCTAGCACCTGCAGTTCATATTTATCCATCAAAAAAATTCCACTATTTCCTCTTCCCTGTCCTTCACCTTTTACTTCAGAGGGTGCTCTCCATTCGATATGGAGTTGACAATCACCAAAGGATTGTTTGGTAGTAATCATCCCTGCACCTCTTGCAACCGTCATGGAACCATCGGAAATAGCCCATGTTGGAGTTTGTCCGCCCTTTCCATTCCATGCAGAAAAATCAGTACCATTGAACAGTACGATTGCGTCTGAGGGTGCATCGTGTGCAGTTTTACCAGGGGTTACTATTGAAGGCACAGGAGACCAAACTTCAGTTAATTTTGGATCACCTGTACGGGGTTGAGCAAATGCAAAAAGTGCTGAAATAATTCCTAGAAGCGTTAAAATATTCTTTTTCATGGCAAGGGGTTGTTAATTTTTAATTAAGTTAATCATAAAACATAAAAAAAAGCTTTCTCTGAGCACTTTTAAACTCAGGTTAATAAAAAAAATCAAACAAAGCAGTGTTAGAGGTGTTATTAATGATGTGGATTCGATTTTTATAAGTTGATTTTATTTGATATTGTTTTACATTTGGTTAAACCAAACACGATGGAGTCTGCAGTAACAGAAGGGGTTAAAATTAGTGTTGAGCAATTCTACCAGCCGGATTATTCCAATCCCCAGCAGCGTGAATTCATGTTTGCTTACCGAGTAAGCATTGAAAACAACAACTCTTATTCTGTTCAGTTATTGAGGAGACATTGGTATATCAAAGATAGCAGCACTGAAAAGAGGGAAGTAGAGGGAGAGGGAGTTATTGGAGTTCAGCCAATTATAGCACCCAATGAAAAATACCAATATATTTCTGGTTGCAATCTCAAGTCTGAATTGGGACAAATGTATGGCACGTATTTGATGGAAAACGTAGAAACAAAGAAGAAGTTTGAAGTGGAAATTCCTGTTTTTCAAATGGAGGCTCCTTTCAAAAGGAATTAAGAGCCATTTTATTGTGTAATTAGAGCTAATTTTACTGTGCAATTATATCGTTAAGGCAAACCAACAACATGAATTACAAAGTTACGTTCAACAACAAGAACAGGGTTTTTTTCAATGCATTGAAAACAGAAGTGGATGGTTATTTTGAGAAAAGCGGGCTTAAAAAAACGGGCAATTGGAAATTGTACGGAAAAACAATGATATTGATTCCAAGCATGATTGCGTTGTATGCAGTATTGATGCTTGTAGATATGCACTGGCTTTTGTCTTCTTTCTTGTGGGTTTTGTTCGGCTTGAACATGACTGCCATTGGTTTTAATGTGATGCATGATGCTTGCCATGGAAGCTTCTCAACAAAAAATTGGGTGAACGAAGTTTTTGGACTCACCAATAACTTTCTTGGTGGCAATGCATTCCTTTGGAAATTGAAACACAACATTATTCACCATACCTATACCAATATAGATGGAGTAGACGATGACATCAACAACATGCCTTTCATGCGCGAGTGCAGCACACAACCTTGGAAGCCCATGCATCGTTTCCAAAGTACATATATGTTCATCCTTTATGGATTCACATCTCTTTTCATGTTCTTCACCGATTATATCAAGTATTTCAAAAGCAGAATTTATACCACCCCCCTCAAAAAAATGACATTGAGCGATCATGTTACTTTTTGGGCTGGTAAAGTTTTTTTCATCGGCTTTTATATTGTTCTGCCATTGTTTTTAATCGGTTGGAAAGGATGGTTGGCCGGTTTCTTCATCAGTCAGTTTACATTGGGCTTAACATTGGCCTTTGTTTTCCAGTTGGCACACGTTGTTGAACACGCGGAGTTTCAATCCGCAGGATTGGATCCAATGAAGATCGAAAACGAGTGGGCTGTTCACCAGGTAAAGACAACCGCTAATTTTGCTTCAAAAAATAAAATTGTAACCTGGTTTGTTGGTGGATTGAATTACCAGATTGAACATCATTTGTTCCCGAGAATTAGCCATATTCACTATCCTGCAATCAGCAAGATTGTAAAGGAAACCTGTGATAAGTTTGAGCTTCATTATATCAATTTCCCTACAACACGTTCCGCCATTGCCTCACATGTGCGTTTCATGCACAGCATGGGACAACGTCCGCAATTTGGAAAAACGTTATTGGTTGATTATTTGGGTTTGTATTTTGATTCAGTAAGTAAGGTAGAAGCATTCATCGAAAGTAATTTTTCAATTGATGTTTCAGGATTCAGTTTCATGTATTTATGAATGATTTGCTTCCCTACAAATAGTGAAATGAATCCTGGCGAGCCCTCCCCGAGTTCCTGTGTATTGGGCCCATCGCCAATAAATGAACGCATCTTTATTTGATCCTTTTCATACAATAGGTTGTTTTCAGTAAAAAAATTCCAGATAAACGCTTCATTTTCCATTGAGCCATTGAGCTGTTCTTTGGTATAGCCCAATTTTAATTCTGGTTTTGTGTCGGGCAATAACAGGTCCAATAAATACATTCGCTTCCCTTGGTCAACCATGATGTCCAATAAACTTAGGTCAATATATTTAGGTGGATATATGTCATCAATGATATTCTTCATGCAATTGATGGCAATGAAATCTGTATTGAATCTTTGAGAGATATAGCTTGGATATAATTGATTGGCAAGTTCAGATTGGTAAAAACTTGATTCCGATCCCAGGTGCAATTGAAGTCCGCTGCATATTGCATAGCTAGTGATAATATCCCCATGACCTCCCGTAGGTGTATTGGCAAATGCATCCATTGGCCCAATAAAAGTGATGAATTGTTTTGGCAGTTGATAAGCGGGAAAGTAATATTTCACACGCTTTAGTGCCTCCATATTTTCATCGTAAGCCATTGCAATGCCCTTTTCAATTTTTGATATTGAATCGTGGATTGGCATATAATCATGAATAAATAACTTGATCTGATTTTCATTGTTGCTATCTGATCGGTCAATTCCAATGATACGATCTAAGTAATCAGCAAGAAACTCCGGATAGGCAATCTTCAGTTGATTCAATGAAGAATCCATTTTCATTGTATCGATGGCAAAGAAGTCCTTATCGAATCTTTTTAGCTCAAACGAAATATTGATGTTAGCTGTATTAGGCTTACTATCATTATTATTGCAAGCCATCATCATCAATAAGATGCCAGTAAACAAATATTTTCTCATTATGGGAATGTGATTCAAATGATGGTTTTTTATTATAATGTTGAACAAAAATAAACTAAAGGGGAAATTAATTGGAAGGCTGTGTTTTATTTTAACGTTTATTCGGTTAGATTCCTCAATTTTGCTTCATGAAGGTTTTTATCGCTCAACAAAATTATCACATTGGTAATTTTAGCTTCAATACGGAAAAGATGCTTCAATCGGTGGAGCTTGCAAAGGGAAAGGGTGCTGATTTGGTCGTTTTTTCTGAGCTTTCTGTTTGTGGCTATCCTCCAAGGGATTTTCTTGAATTCAGGGATTTTATTAACCAGGTTGAGGAAGCAATAGCAGCGCTTGCAGTACATTCCAATAATATCGGCATAATCGTTGGCGCTCCAACCCGGAATCCACAGGTTGAGGGAAAGGACTTATTGAATTCTGCCCTTTTGCTTTACAATGGGAAGATACAGGGTACTGCTCATAAATCTCTTTTACCCAACTATGATATTTTCGATGAATATCGGTATTTCGAGCCTGCTTACGATTGGAATGTAATTGAGTTTAAGGGCAAACGAATTGCACTTACCATTTGTGAAGACATTTGGAACTTGGGAGATAATCCATTGTATAGGGTGTGTCCAATGGATAAATTGATGCTGCAGTCACCCGACCTAATGATTAACATTTCTGCTTCCCCATTTGACTTTGACCATGACGAGGACCGTATTGAAGTTGTGCGGTTAAATGTGTTGAAGTATAAACTGCCTATGATCTATTGCAATACGGTGGGGGCACATACTGAAATCATATTTGATGGTAATAGCATGGTGTTTAATGCCAATGGGAAGATGCAAGCCCGTTTAAAGGCATTTGAAGAAGATTCTTTACTGGTTGATACAGATGCTTTGTATTCGCAATCTCATCTGAATGAGGAAAATCAACATCTTGGTTTGGATGAAAATATGAGATTCGTTCATGCTGAAGATGCCAATACCATATTGCCCTATTTAAAAGATAAACACAATATTGCCCAAATCCATGATGCATTGATACTTGGCATTACAGATTATTTCGGGAAGCTTGGATTCACAAAAGCAATACTTGGAAGTAGCGGTGGTATTGATTCTGCGTTAGTATTGGCATTGGCTGTTGAGGCCCTTGGTGCAGAAAATGTGGTGTCTGTTTTGATGCCATCTTCTTTTTCAAGTAGCCACTCTGTTGATGATGCCATGGAGCTTAGTAAAATCCTTGGTAATCCATACCATATACTTCCCATAGAAAAATTATATGATAACTTCTTGTCAGTGTTAGATCCACTTTTTAGTGGGACTGCATTTGGCGTGGCAGAGGAAAATATCCAAAGCCGTAGCCGGGGAAATCTATTAATGGCCATTGCCAATAAATTCGGCTATGTGTTGTTAAACACCTCCAATAAAAGTGAGTTGGCAACAGGCTATGGTACCTTATACGGTGATATGGCTGGTGGTTTGAGTATCCTGGGTGATCTTTACAAGACGCAGGTTTATGCCTTGGCTGAATACATGAATCGAAATGGAATTGTAATTCCTCAAAATATCATTAGCAAAGAGCCCTCCGCAGAGTTGCGTCCCAATCAAAAAGATAGCGATAGTCTTCCCGATTATTCCATACTCGATAAAATACTTTACCTGTATATTGAAAAAAGAAAAGGGCCCAAGGAAATAATTGAAGCAGGTATGGATGCCGCATTGGTGAAAAAAGTGCTTAAGATGGTAAATATGAACGAGTACAAACGAAACCAGTTTTGTCCTATTATTAGGGTCAGTACAAAGGCCTTTGGTGTAGGAAGGCGTTTGCCGATTGTGGCGCATTATTTAAGTTAGTTATGTATAACTTGTATTCAATATGAAAGGCATTGTTTATAAATCCACCGGAAGTTGGTATGTAGTGAAAGGGAGCAATGGGGTTTTTTACAAGGCCAGGTTGAAGGGGAAATTTAAAATGGATGGATTTACTTCAA
>CANJEF010000083.1 GCA_947472965.1 Sphingobacteriales bacterium | reverse complement strand
GGCGGTAAATGCCTCGTGACCGGGTGTATCTAGGAATGTAATTGACTTACCATCTGCCAGATCCACGTGATAAGCGCCAATATGTTGGGTGATACCACCGGCTTCACCAGCAACCACATTTGCGTTGCGGATATAATCCAATAAAGATGTTTTACCATGGTCAACGTGTCCCATAATAGTTACGATTGGGGCACGTGGCGCAAGGTCGTCAGGCTGATCCTGTTCTTCCTGCTCTTCCATCTCCATTTGCTTTTCCATGTCGATGAATTCAACTTCATATCCGAATTCACCTGCAACCAATTCAATAACTTCAGCATCAAGTCGTTGGTTTATTGAAACCATGATACCCAGGCTCATACACTTTCCAATGATTTCTGCAAAATTCACATCGAGTAGGTTAGCCAATTCGCTAACGCTGATAAATTCGGTAAGTTGAATTTTGCTGTTTTCTTCTCCCTCTTCACCCGCTTCCATTTCTTCCCTTTTCAGGCGCCTTAACTTTGATTTGGTTATTTTGGGCTTGCTTCCGCCACCACCTGAAAGTTTTGCTTGCGTTTCACGGATTTTGTTCTGTATTTCCTTTTCATCAATTTCCTTAACGTCTTTGTCTTTTCTAATCGACATTCTTGATCCACCAGTCCTTGGTGCGCTGGGTTTAGCAGGCCCACCTTGTGGTCTGGCTCCCTCTTTTTGAAGCATGGGTTTTAGTCGCTCTGCTTCTTTCTTCTCGATTGGAATTCGCTTACGTTTCCTTTTTTCGTCGGCACCACGACCTGACCTGTCATCCATTTCTGGAGTCAATTCAATTTTACCAACTACCTTAGGACCTTCCAGTTCAGGTGCATCAATTTTCACCATTTGGGGAACCACCTCAACAGGTCCTTGTTCTTTTAATTCCTCAACAGGTATTGGTTTGATTTCTTCGGCAATTATTTGCTCTTCGTGTTGTTCTATAGCAGCTTCTTCTTTTTTAGGTTTTGCTGAAGCCTTTTTAGGTCGCGTGGAAGAATCAATTGCATCGAGATCAATCTTATGCAAGAGCTTTGGTCCATCCAACTCCGGAGCTTCAATTTTCATTTTCTCAACCTCAACAACCGGCTCGGGCTTCTTTTCCTCTTCAGGTGTAATAATTACTGCATCTTTTTTGGGCAGCTCAGTAACAGCGTCCTCTTCAGAAGCTTTTTTACCACCTTTCTTAAAGACAATTTCTTCCTCATCTTTTTTCTTTTTCCCTTCACCAGCACTTCCTTTTGGAATTTCAATTGCATCGCTTTTTGCTTTTGCTGCCTTATCAGAAGAGAACTCCTGTTGCAATGAACGATACATCTCCTCGGTTAAACGAGAAGTTGGCTTTAGATCATCTTTACTAAACCCTTTGACAATCAGAAATTCAACCAACGTATCTTTCCCGATGTTGAACTCTTTGGCTGCAGCCATTAATCTAGGTGTATTTGCTTCTGACATTTATCCTCCTTCAGCTTTTATGCTAAAATTTACTGTTTAAATCTATTGGTCGTTATTCCTTTTCGAATTCTGTTCTGAGTATTTCCCTCAATTCCTCAATGGTTTCCTTTTCCAGATCAGTTCTACGCTCGAGTTCAGTTGAAGTGAGATCAAGAACACTGCGTGCGGTGTCGCATCCAATTCGCTTAAGTTCCTCAATAATCCATCCTTCTATCTCATCGCTAAACTCATCCAAGTCAATATCATATTCTGCCATCTCGCCTTCATTATCCCTGTATACATCAATTACAAAACCCGTCAGCTCTTCAGCCAACTTGATGTTAACACCACGTTTTCCGATTGCAAGTGAAACCTGGTCAGGAGAAACGAAAACTTCAGCACGCTTTCCTTCATTGTCGATATTCATCCTTGTGATCTTTGAAGGCGTTAGCGATCGCTGTATCAATAATTGAATATTATTGGTGAAATTGATAACGTCAATGTTTTCGTTCTTCAACTCCCTAACGATACCATGAATCCTGCTACCCTTCATACCTACGCAAGCTCCTACCGGATCTATGCGGTCGTCATAACTTTCTACAGCCACCTTCGCCCTTTCGCCTGGCTCCCTTACAATTTTGCGAATTACAATGAGCCCGTCAAAAATTTCAGGAACTTCAATCTCAAGCAATTTTGCAAGAAATGAAGGATGTGTGCGCGATAATATGATTACTGGATTGTTATTTTTCAACTCCACTTTCTTGATAACGGAACGGATGCTTTCACCCTTTTTGAAATAATCTGCAGGAATCTGTTCAGATTTTGGAAGTATCAATTCATTGCCATCTTCGTCAATCAGCAATACTTCTTTTTTCCATACCTGATAGACCTCAGCATTGATAATTTCTCCAACCCTATCGCCATACTTTTGAACAAGCGTATTCTTTTTAAGATCTCCGATCCTGCTCGCCAAGGTTTGCTTTGCAGCAAGAATTGCACGACGACCGAAATCCTGAATATCTACTTCCTCATAAAGTTCTTCCCCGACTTCAAAATCCGGCTCAATTTTCACTGCATCGCTGTAGGCGATTTCAACCAATGGATTTTCAACTGCACCATCTTCTACAATGATCCTGCGGCGAACAATCTCAAGGTCCCCTTTTTCGGTGTTTACAATAACATCGAAACTCTCATCTGAGCCATATTTCTTTCTGAGAAGTGTTTTGAAAACATCCTCCAAAACCTTCATGAGCGTGGGACGGTCTATGTTTTCAGCGTCCTTGAAATCCTGAAACGATTCTATTAAATTGATACTTGCCATAAAACATTCATTTAATGTTCTTTATTGCTGTTTAAAATACTACTTTAACGGTTGCTTTTTTGATTTGGTCGTATAGCAAAAAATGCTTCAACAACTCTTTTTTCTTTCCCTTACCCTTCTCTTCTTCAAGTTCCAAACCCGATTGGTCGGCTGCAATCAACTTGCCTTCCACTTGAACTCCTTCTGCTGTCTCAATCTCGAGAAAACGACCAATGTTTTTGATATATTGTCGGGTCAATTTCAATGGCTCGTCAACCCCCGGGGAGGAGACTTCCAACGAAAACTCTCCATCAACAAACAATTCATTTTCAACTATTTGCTTATAAAGCTGGCGGTTGATTCTAACACATTTTTCAATGGTAACCCCTTCATCTCCATCAATATAAATACGAATATTGTTGATGGGCCTGATACTAACGGATACGAGAAAATAGGCTTGTTCTTCTTCAAGCAATTTTCCGATCAGCTGCTCCAATGATATCAATTTTTCTTCTGTTCCCATATTCCGTTAAAAAAGAGAAGGGAACGTATCCGTTCCCTTCATCTACTCTTAATTGAAATGCAAACATAGGCTATTTCCGCGAAATAACAAAAAAAACGCACCGCCATCACTTTAATAACAACATTATAACAGGTCAAATATCAATCACTTAGAAGAATGATCAGCATCATGTTATCAAATTCAAAATACATTAACTTTAAACCAATTAACCACTTATGTCGTCAACGGAAAAGTCATCTCAGGAAACCCTCTTCGGCTTTTACGAAGAAAACAAAAAACTAGTCAGCGAATATCTTGAAACCAGACTGGAAATTTTCAGGTTAAAAAGTGTTAAAGTCCTTTCGAAAATGCTCAGCATCCTATTGCTGATATTCATCACAAGTTTTATGCTCTTGTTTTTCATGCTGTTCCTTGTGACTTCCTTCTCTTGGTATATGTCAGACCTACTCGGAAGTGCGGCCTTGGGATTCTTGTGTGGAGGCTTTCTTTTTTTATTGATCACCATAATTTGCATTTTGCTGAGAAAACCACTTTTTGTAAACCCATTCATCCGCCTATTCCTGAGAGCATCTTTGCAGGATGACAAGGATGAAGAAGATGAAGATTATTAATTTGAGATTATGAATAAAGCAATTCACAATATAAAAGGACTTGAGCGTAAGGTTAGGGAGTTAAAAAAAAGACAGCTTGAGGTTGAAGTTCAACTTGATCATAATCTCCAATCATTCAAAGAAAACTATGTTGGAATGACCTTCAACTCTTTCTTTGGATCGAGAAAAAAATCGACTACCCATTTCTGGGCTGATATGGTAACCCGTATCATGGAAAGCGAGAAGTTACAAACCGGTGTGAGCAAACTTGCAGAAACGCTTGCAGATAAACTGGGTGAAGGAATACACAAGGCATTTGGCAAAAATGATTAATTTAAGAATTATCAGCATTAGAAGGGCCAATTAATTGATCCTCTGCCCGAACAAACTCTACTTTCAAATATTCATTAAAATATCCTTTTTATTACCTTTGTCACATGTTTCGTTACATCCTTATTGGCTTTGCTATTTATTTCCTTTACCGCTTTGTGTTTCAATTGGTAATTCCAATATACAAGACAACCAAACAAGTTAAGAGGCAATTTGATTCCGTAAAGCAGCAACGGGCAGAAAGCACTGCAGGACAAAAATCCGCTGAGAAGAAAAAAGACCAAAAGCCTTCAATAAATCAGGACGATTATATTGAGTTTGAAGAGTTATAGTTATCATTGTCCTAACCCAAGCTTTCTGGGAAATTCTTTTTGATGTACTTCACGCTATAACCTACCCTAGTAGCAATCATGTCTAAGTCCATCCCTTTCAATACCCCTTCTTTAATGATGTCTTTTTTAATGTCTTTAAGAAGTATCAAGCCACTGGTATTGTACTTTTTAAGAACTCGGTTCAGTTGAACAGTTGAAGTTTCAAAATAGGCTGCAATTGATTCTACACTAACCAGATTTTCATTTTCAAGCATAATTTCCCTGATAGACTCAGGCGTTATTTTAGACTTTTTCCTAATCTCAGCAGTAAGTTTGACTTTGCTTTTTTGTAAGTAAAAAACAATGATTCCAAGTGTAATAATCGCTAAGACAAAAAGGACTTTCCAATAAATTGAATTATCAGTGGAATCAAGAACTATAATTGGACTTAATCCGGGTAAAACATCGAATAAAAGTTGTTCTTTATTAATAACATATAATCCTTGAATAGAACCCGCATATATCTCACTCCCAAAAACGGTCAACCCATACTTGTTAAATTCTGTCTTGGGAATGATATTGTATATTTTTTTCCCATTTATCAAGTAAAGCCCATCAAAGGTTGTTACTATTATATTTTCATTGATATTTAGTGATTGAACTGCAGTATTAAATTCAAAAATTTTTTTCGAGGTCCCTGTTTTTAAAGTGTACTCATACAACCCATTTCTACAAGACAACAATGCCAGATCCCCTTGAATATTGATATCATTTATTGGAGACCCAATATTATTTATTTTAACATTTTCACCATTCAACCCAAGAGTGTAGATGTTGCCATCTGAACTTGCTATAAAAATTCTGCCATTCAGGATTTCAACATCATTTAATTCGGATTTAGATTCAAACAATGTTTTTGTTAAAGAGGCCTTCTCTAAATCAACATAACCAATTCGATTTGATGCTAAAAACAGGACACGTTGTTCAAGTTCTTTCATTTTAATAAATGAAGGATCGTTACCAGGTATTGGGACTTTCTCCCACCTGTTGTTTTTAAGTTGATATAAATAATCTTTACATAAATAATATGTCCCATTTATTTTAAATGTCTCTCCATTTGCGTAATTCCCTCCAGGTAAAGTTTCATTTGTAAACAGTCTATAATCCCTATCAATAAAAACACCTGAATAGCTTGATATTATCCTTATTGAATCGTCGGTATAAACAGATCTAACCGACTTTTCCCTGTGTGCAATGAAATAGAAGTTATTAATATGGTATTCCAGCAGATTTCCCTTGTAATTGAGGTAAAATGTATTTCCTATGCTTGCCTTCGTGATGTTAGAATGAAACGATCCTGGCAACAAATGTCTAATTGATTCAGCCGCAACCAATTTATTTTGCGGAAGTAAAGTTGAATTGTAGGTAGCAACCCTACTCAAATTACCCTGGCTCTTAATCCAAGTATACCTGCCATTTCTCAAGTTAACCCTTCTGATCTCCTCAAATTTTCCATCTGTTAGAACATATAGCTTGTTTTGTGTTCGAACGATGAGGTTTTTGCCATCACCGTCGATATTATTTACACTACTTTCAAAAGCATGACTTCTCACAAATGTGGTATCCTGTCCTTGGAGGCCGAGAACGGAAAATATTATAATCTTTATAAATATTAAGAGTCTTTCCCGGATAATAAGGTTTATTTTATTTGATAAAATGCAAAATAATTCTGAAAAATACACTTTATCCTCAAAATAAACAATCTGTAGCTTAAAAAAGTCGTTTTGTATTTT